>CALHIP010000008.1 GCA_938030745.1 uncultured Patescibacteria group bacterium
GCATTTTTAAGACATCAAGAAATTTCCCGAGCTGGAGCAAAGAAAAAATTTGGTGGGGTTGGAATTGAGGAACATGAACCAGAAGAGGATAAAATTAAAAAAACGAAACTTCATACTGCTACTCATTTATTACATTCTGCCTTGCGTCAAGTTTTAGGAAATCATGTTCAACAAGCAGGTTCTGATATTAATCCAGAAAGATTAAGATTCGACTTTACTCATCCAAAGAAATTAACAGATGAAGAAATAAAAAAAGTTGAAGAGATTGTTAATCAAAAAATAAAAGAAGGTTTAGAAGTCAAAATGGAAGAAATGCCTTATGAAGAGGCAATAAAATCAGGTGCTTTAGCATTTTTTAAAGAAAGATATCCTAAAATAGTAAAAGTTTATTCAATTGGTAATTTTTCAAAAGAAATCTGTGCTGGTCCACATGTGAAAAACACATCTGAATTAGGTCAATTTAAGATCATTAAAGAAGAAGCATCGATGGCTGGTGTCAGAAGGATAAAAGCAATTTTGATTCCTAATTTACTTGAAAATTAGATTTTGGTAAAATTTATTTATAATTCTTAAATCTATGGCTATTCCTAAAAAAATTCTTAATTATTTAAAGAAAAACAAAATCAAGTTTGAAAGGGTAGTCCATAAAACTGTTTATACTGCTTATGATTTAGCTCAGACCCTTAAAGAGAAGCTTAATAAGATTGCCAAGAGTATAATTATCAAGACAGAAAAAGGTTATTCAATACTAGTTCTTCCTGCTTCAAGAGTGGCTGATTTAAAGAAATTGAAGAAATTTCTTAAAGCAAAAAAAATTGAAATTGCTAAGGAAAAGGTGATGAAAGATTTCTTCAAGATTAAACCAGGTACAATTACACCTTTTGCTACCCTTCACAAGAAAGTTCCGCTTTATATTGACAAAGCCTTACTTAAAGTAAAAGAAATTCTTGTTAATGCCGGCAGTTATACTGACTCATTAAGATTAAAAGTAAAAGATCTTCTAAAATTAGAAAAACCGATAAAAGGAGATTTTAGTAAGAAAAAATAATTCTATTGATTAAAGATTTATGTATAAGGTAACAATTGATCGATTTTCAGGTCCATTAGACCTTCTCCTTCATTTAATTGAAAAGGAAAAACTTGATATTTCAAGAATTTCTATTGCTAAGGTAACTGACGAATTTTTAGAATATTTAGAAATTTTTAGAAAAGAAAAAATATCAGAGATTGCTAATTTTCTTTATCTAGCGGCAAAACTTATCTATCTTAAATCAACAATTTTACTTCCATATCTTACGCCAGCCGAAGAAGAGGAAATTTTAAAATTTGAAAAAGAACTCCGCCTTTACAAAGAGTTTCAAGAAGCAACAAAGATTATTAAATCTCTTCTTATTAAGAAAAGATATTCTTTCTCTCGAGAAAAATTTTTTCTAAAAGATCACTTCTTTATTCCACCAAAAAATATAAATCTTAAAAAAATTTTTAAGACTTTTAAAAACTTAATAGATGAACTTTCAAAAGAATATTTATTTGTAAAAAAATTAAAAAAGAAAGAATTTTCTATTGCTCAAAAGATGAAAGAAATACTTGATGCTTTAGTTATAAGAAGAAAAACAAATTTTGTTTCTTTTATTAAAAAATCAAGATTAAAGATGGAAATAATTATAAGTTTTTTAGCTATTCTAGAATTAGTAAAAAGGGGATTAATTAAATTAAGACAAGAAAAAGTTTTTGGAGAAATTGAAATCATTAGATTATAATTTTGGACGGTTAGTTCAGCGGAAGAACGCTCGCTTCACATGCGAGAAGTCGCAGGTTCGATTCCTGCACCGTCCATTATGGATCTAAAATCAATTATTGAAAGTTTACTTTTTGTCTCTGATAGACCCCTTTCTAAAAAAGAAATCGTTTCCATAACAAAAACTTCTCTTAAAGAAGTTGAGGAGGCAATTAGAGAATTGATTGATGATTATGAAAAGAATAAAAGAGGTCTTATTATTTTAACAAAAGAAGATAAAATTCAGATGGCAACTAATCCAGCAAATGCTGATTTTGTTAAAAAATTTTTAGATCAAGAAATAAAGGAAGAATTAACACCAGCTGCTTTAGAGACGCTTTCTATTATTTCTTATAAAGGACCAATAACTAAAGAAGAACTTGATCGAATTAGAGGGGTTAACTGTTCAATTATTTTAAGACATTTAATGGTGAAAGGATTAATTGATGAGTTAGAAGAAAATGGGAGAGTGCTTTACAATATTAGTTTTGATTTTCTAAGACATTTAGGCATAAAAAATCAAAAAGAACTTCCTTTATACGAAAAATTTCATCATTTAGAAATTAATTTTCCTTCTCAAGAATGATTCCAGAGATTCAAACTATTATTTTAGCAATGGTTCCAATTAATGAATTAAGAGGAACCATTCCATTGGCTATCTCAGTTTTTCACTTAGAACCTTCAAAAGCATTCTTTTTTTCGGTAATAGGAAATATTTTACCAATTTTTTTTCTTCTCTGGTTTTTGCCAAAATTTTCCGGTTTTCTTATTCAAAAATATAAATTCTTTAATATTTTTTTCTCTTGGCTTTTTTCAAGAACAAGAGATAGATTTTATAAAAAATATCAAAAATTTGGTGATTTTGCTTTAATCCTTTTTGTTGCTCTTCCTTTACCATTTACTGGTGCCTGGACAGGAGCAGTAGCCAGTTTCCTTTTTGGTATTCCTTATTGGAAAGGATTGATCTTAATTTCTTTTGGAGTTATTATTGCTGGAATTATTGTTACTTTATTAAGTACTGGATTTTTTTCATTAATTGGTTTATTATAAATTATATGAAGAAAAAAATTGTTATTGCCAATTGGAAAATGAATTTAAACTTGAAAGAAACAAAGGATTTAACTAAAAAAATCATTCAGGATTTAAAGAAAATAAAAAAGCTTAAGAACCTTGAAATAGTTCTTTGTCCATCTTTCCCAGCTATTTTTGCTGTAAAAAATTTGATTTCTCAAGCGAGAAAGTTACCAGTTTATCTTGGCGCACAAAATGTTTTTTGGGAAGAAAAAGGTGCTTATACTGGTGAGGTCTCAGTTCCTATTTTAAAAGAACTAGGAGTTAAATTTATTATTTTAGGTCATTCAGAAAGAAGGGAATATCTTAAAGAAGATAATGAGATGATTCATAAAAAGACAAGAATTGTTTTAGCTCATCATCTTATTCCTATCCTTTGTGTTGGCGAAACATTTGAAGAAAGATTAGCTGGCCAAAAAGATGTTATAATTATAAAACAAGTTTCTCGAGCTTTGGAAGGAATCGCTTTAGACAAGAAAGACAAATTAATTATTGCCTATGAACCTGTTTGGGTTATTGGTTCTGGTCAGGCAGTTAAACCAGATGATGCTAAAGAAGCTAATTTAATAATAAAACAAAGATTATTCGATCTTTTTCCTGTCGATTTTGTTGAAAACAATATTAGACTAATTTACGGTGGAAGTGTTGATAAAACTATTATTAAAGATTTTATTGAAAAAGATATTGATGGATTTCTAATTGGCGGATCAAGTTTAGAACCTGAAGAGTTTATTGAAATAATAAAAATCCTTTCAGTTTCTTAAATCTATATGTTAGTTCATTTAAAAGGAATTTTAGAGAAAGCAATTAAAGAGAATTATGCTCTTGGTTGTTTTGCTACCCATAATTTAGAGACCACTCTTGGTATTCTTTTAGCTGCTCAAGCAAAGTCATCCCCAGTTATTATTGGTGTTAGCGCTAGATCTATTCGTTATGCTGGTTTAAAACCAATCACTCATATTGTTAAAACAGCAGCTAAAAACATAACTCCTTTAATACCAGTTGTTTTACACCTTGATCACGGTGATACTTTTCATTCAGCAGTTGAATGTATTCAGAGTGGTTTTTCTTCAATTATGATTGACGCTTCAGAATTACCTTTTGACGAAAATGTTAGTTTAACAAAGAGTGTTGTTGAATATGCCCACCGCTTTAATGTTATGGTTGAAGGAGAAATAGGTAGGGTTCCTAAGACAAAAGAAGATATTAAAAGATTTAAATTAAAACCAGAAGAATTCCTAACTGATCCAGATATGGCGATTGAATTTGTTAAAAAAACAGGTGTTGACCGATTAGCAGTTAGTATAGGTAATATTCATGGGATATATAAAATAAAAAATCCGGTAAAACTTGACTTTTTAAGATTAGAAAAAATTGCTCGAGCAGTAAAAATTCCATTGGTTCTTCATGGTGCTTCTGGACTGGAAAAAAAAGAAATAAAAAAAGCAATTTCTTCAGGAGTAAGAATTATTAATATCCATACTGAAATTAATCTTGCCTTTTCACAATCTCTAAAGAAAACGTTGGCCAAAAATAAAGAAGAAATTGATCCAAGAAAAATTCTTTCTCCTTCAATTGAAGCAGTAAAGAGAGTTGTTGAGAAAAAAATAGAAATTTTTGGTAGTATTGGTAAGGCTTAATCGTTGATTGAATTTATCTAAATTATTTATGTTTGATATTTTTTTAATTTTAATTATTTTTGTCTCTATTTTTTTAATTATAAAAATTTTAGTGAATAAATTCCCATTTCTTGTTAAAATAAATATTGATGAAATAGCTAAAGAAAAAGAAAAAAAACTCAAATTTAAAATTTTAGAAAAAAAGTTTAGAGAAAAATTAAAAAAACTTAATCTTGAAAATTTAGCCTATAAGATTTTTGGAGAAAAATTTAAAAAGATAAAAGAAAGAATTTCTCTTTTAGAGGAAAAATATTTTAAAAAATATATTGAAATTATTAAAAAGAAACCTTTAGAAGCAGATAAAAAAATAAAAATTTCTCTCAAACAAGGGGAAAAATTTTTAGAAAAAAAAGATTTTGATCAGGCAGAAAAAAAATTTAAAGAAGTTATCTATCTTGACCCAAGAAATTTGTTTGCCTTAAAAAATTTACTAGAGATTTATCTTTATCGAAAAGATTTTCTTCGAGCAAAGGAAATTTCTAAATATATTTTAGAACTTAATAAACAGGCAATAAAATGGTGGCAAAAATTTAGAAAAGATGAGAAAATACCTTCAGAACTGATTAATGAGATCACTCTTAGTTTGATAAATTTAGGGAATCTTTATCAAGAAATAAAAGAATTTAATAAAGCTTTCAATTGTTTCAAAAAGGCTTTTAAATTTATTCCGAATAACCCCTTAATTCTTGACTTCTTGATAGAAAATTCTATAATTTTAAAGAAAAAAGAAGAAGCTGAAAAATATTTAAAGAAAATAAAGGAAATTAATCCGGAAAATCAAAAAATTAGTGAATGGGAAAAAAGAATTGCTTCTTTAAATTAAAGTAGGCCGAGATAGCTCAGTAGGTAGAGCGCGAACGTGGTAAGTTCGAGGTCGCGAGTTCGATTCTCGCTCTCGGCTTGGGCAGGTGGCAGAGCGGACAATTGCACGAGTCTGTAAAACTCGCGCCCTTTAGGGCTACGTAGGTTCGAATCCTACCCTGCCCAATAAGCCAGCGTAGCTCAATGGTAGAGCAGTTGCTTTGTAAGCATCAGGTTGTCGGTTCAAGTCCGACCGCTGGCTTAAATATGAGAATAAAAGAAAACTTAGTCAAATTAGAATGCAGTCAATGTCATCGAATAAATTATTATACGAGAAAAAATAAAAAGAAAATTAAAATACTTTTAGAATTAAAAAAATTTTGTAAACATTGCCGAAAACATACCTTGCATAAAGAGATAAAATAATGAATTGGGGCTATAGTTCAATAGTAGAATAACGGTCTCCAAAACCGTTGATCTCCGTGCAAATCGGAGTAGCCCCGTTCAAACAAAATTTAATTTATGGCTATTTTTCCTTTCAAAAAAGAGGAAAGAGAGGAAATTCCTGAAAAAATTGAGAAAAAAGAAATACCTGAAACAGTGGAGATAAAACGGGAAATTGAGAAAGAAAAAGAAGTAAAAATTGAAGAAATTGGTGAAACACCAACTACCTTACCACCAATTAGTATTCCAACTCCTGTTGAAGAAAAAATTGCTCCACCAAAAATAGAAAAATCACCAACATTAATTGAAATTGAACAAATTCTTTCAGAGGATTTAGATGAAATTTATCAATCACTCACACCTGAACAAAAATTAATTTTTAGGAAAAAGGGTGAAGAAACTGCTTCTAAAATTGAAGTCCTTATTCAGCAAATAAAAATAAATATTAAAAAAATTTTTATTTTAATTCGTGACTGGTTATTAATTCTAGTAAAAATGATTCCTGGAGTAAATAAATTATTTTTAATTAAAGAAGCGAAAATAAAAACTGATAAAGTTCTAAATTTAGCTAAAAAGATAAGAAAATAATAATTGTATGACATCAGAACTCTATCAAATTACAAGTAAACTTATTTTTGGCAAGACACTTCTTTATACTGGTCTTATTCTCCTTATTTTTATTATTTTATTTTCTATACTTAAAAAGATTTTGAAAAAAATTACAGATTTTAAACAAGCTTTTGAAAAAGTTATCTTTCTTGTCACTTTACCAAAAGAGGCTTTAGAAGAAGAGAAAGAAAAAAAAGAAATAAAAGACTTATTGGCACCGGCTGAAACTTTTCTAGATAACTTGGGAGGTCTAAAAGTTGAGAGGTCTTTAAAAACCTTTCTTTTTGGCAGAAAAGATCATTTCTCTTTTGAAATAGTTAGGTCTCAAGACGGTCTAATTTCTTTTTATGTTGTTGTTCCTCAATACCTTGCTTCTTTTACTGAACAACAAATTCATGCTCAATTTCCTTCAGCTCAAGTTGAAATTGTTTCCGATTATAATATTTTCTCTCCAAAAAATGTTGTTTTATCTGCTTATGCTTCTTTAAAAAAGATTCATATTTTACCAATTAAAACCTATCTTAATCTTAATGTTGATCCTTTAAATGCAATTACAAATCCTTTAACGAAAATTGCCGAAGATGATGGAGCGGTGATTCAAATTATTGCTCGTTCAGCAAAAAAAGAATGGCATCACTTTCCAGCTAAAGTTGCTTATCATATGCAGCAAGGAAAAAGTTTTTCTGAAGCAATTTCAGAGGCTAAATTTAATCTTCTAAGAGAAATATCAAAAATTTTTTCTGAAGCTTTCAAAAGTGAGAAGAAAAAGAAAGAAAGAGAAGAAGAGAAAAAACAAAGACAACTTTCGCCAATGGAGCAAGAGATGGTCAAAAGTATTGAAAGTAAAAATTCAAAAGCAGGACTTGATGTCAATATCAGAATTATCGTTTCAGCTAAAACAAAAGAAATGGCAAAAACATATTTAGAAAATATTACCAATTCTTTTGCTCAATATACTCTTTATCATTATGGCAATGGTTTTAATTTTAGTATTACTTCCTCAGAAAAAATAGTTAATGATTTCATTTATCGAAGTTTTGACGAAGAGACGAGTTTTATTTTAAATACTGAAGAATTAACCAGCATTTTCCATTTCCCTTTACCAATTACTGAAACACCAAATATTAGATGGTTAATTGCTCGAAAAGCGCCAGCGCCAGTTGAAGTGCCAAAAGAAGGAATAATTTTAGGTAAAAACATTTATCGTGGAGAAGAAACTTTAATTAGAATAAAAAGAGATGATCGTCGAAGACACGTCTATATTATTGGTAAAACTGGTACTGGTAAGACAGTTCTGATTTCAAATATGGTTAAGCAAGATATTTTAAATGGCGAAGGTGTTGGTGTTATTGATCCACATGGTGATTTAATCGAAGATATTTTATCTTGTATTCCAAAAGAAAGAGTTGAAGATGTTATTTTATTTGATGCTTCAGATACAGAAAGGCCAATTGGTTTAAATATGCTTGAAGCAAAAACAGAAGCACAAAAAGATTTTGCTGTCCAGGAAATGATTGCTATATTTTATAAACTTTTTCCACCAGAAATTATTGGCCCAATGTTTGAGCATAATATGAGAAACGTGATGTTAACTTTAATGGCTGATATAAAAAATCCTGGTACAATTGCTGAGATTCCAAGAATGTTTTCTGATCCCGATTATGCCAAGGTTTGGGTAGAAAAATTAAAAGATCCGGTTGTAAGGGCTTTTTGGGAAAAAGAAATGGCGAGGACAACCGAATTTCATAAATCAGAGATGCTTGGTTATCTCATTTCTAAGGTTGGCCGGTTTGTTGAAAATGAACTGATGAGAAATATTATTGGTCAAGCCCACTCAGGTATTGATTTCCGTGAAGTAATGGATAAGCAAAAAATTTTATTAGTTAACCTTTCTAAAGGAAAAATTGGTGAAGTCAATGCTAACCTATTAGGTTTGGTCATTGTTTCAAAATTACAGATGGCAGCAATGGCGAGAGCTGATTTGCCAGAAGCAGAGAGAAAAGATTTTTATCTTTATATTGATGAATTTCAAAACTTTATTACTGATTCAATTGCTACTATTTTATCAGAAGCAAGAAAATATCGGTTATGTTTAACCCTTGCTCATCAATACTTAGGTCAATTACTAGTTTCCTCTTCAGTGATTGGTGGCGGAGGAGGTGAAGCAAGAATTAGAGATGCTGTTTTAGGAACAGTTGGTACTTTTATTACTTTTAAAATTGGTATTGAAGATGCCGAAATTTTAGCTAAAGAATATAAGCCAGTTTTCAATGAATATGATTTAGTTAATGTTGAAAAATTTAATGCTTACGTCAAACTTTTAGTTGATAATCAACCAATTCGGCCATTCAGTATGGTTACCCTTCCACCAAAACCAGGTGATCGAAAAATAGCTGAAATGGTTCGCCAACTTTCCCGCTTAAAATATGGTCGACCAAAAGCACTTGTTGAGAAAGAAATTTTAGAAAGATCACAATTAGGTATGCCAGCAAGACAGAATATTGGTTTAGAGAAAAATCTTTAATCAAATAAAAAATTTTAATCTATGTTAACTCTTTATCGTAAATATCGTCCTCAAACATTTGCTGAAGTTATTGGGCAACAACATATTAAAAAAACATTAGAAAATGAAATCAAAACAGGCAAAATATCCCATGCCTATTTATTTTCAGGACCTCGTGGTTTAGGTAAAACAACCTTAGCAAGAATTTTTGCTAAAGCTGTTAATTGTGAAAAAAGAAAAATTGGTCAATCCGAACCTTGTAATGAGTGTTTTTCTTGTCGGGAAATTATGGCTGGTAAATCATTAGATTTAATTGAAATTGATGCTGCTTCTAATCGAGGTATTAATGAAATTAAAGAACTTCGTGAAAGTGTAAGATTCCCTCCTTCAAGAGGAAAATATAAAGTTTTTATCATTGACGAATCTCATCAGATAACAAGTGATGCTTTTAATGCTCTTTTAAAAACTTTGGAAGAACCACCAGAGCATGCTATTTTTATTTTAGTCACAACTGAACTCCATAAAGTTCCTTTTACTATTGCTTCACGTTGTCAAAAATTTAATTTTAGGAAGGTTCAATTTGAAGAAATTTTAAATAGATTAAAAAAGATTGTTGAACTTGAAGGGTTAAAAGTTGATGAAGAAGTTTTAAAAAATATCGCCCGTCAATCTCAAGGTTTTGTTCGTGATGCAGAAAGTTTACTTGCCCAAGTTCTTTCTCTTAATGATAAAGAAATTACTTTAGAAGAAGCGAAAATTATTTTACCTCTCTCAGATTCTGAAAAAATAAATGAGTTTTTAAAATATCTATTAGAAAAAAATTCTTCAAAAGCAATTAAATTAATCAATCAATGTCTTGAGGAAGGAATAGATTTAAAACAATTTAATTCAGATCTAATTGAGTTTTTAAGAAAATTAATTTTATTTAAAATTGGTTCGCCATTAGAAAATGATTCTTTTTCATCAGACAAAATAATTTTATCTTTAGTTAAAGAAATAAAAATTAACGATTTAATAAAAATTATTGAAGAGTTTATTAAAATCAAAACTTCTTTAGAATATTCAGAAATTCCGCAACTTCCCTTTGAATTAGCTATTATTAAAATATGTCATTTATAAATTCGATCTTAATTTGGTTAACTAAATTTTTTGAAAAAATCCTTCCACCAACATATGGTATTTATGAAAAAGGTTCATTTCCTACCCATAGAAAACTTACTTTAAATCAAGCCAAAAGCCTAATTCTTTTAGGTGGTAAAAAAGAAAGATGGGAAAAAGAGACAGAATTTACTTACTCTTTTTTAAAAATTAATTTTTTAGAGAAAAATAAAGAAAAAGAAATCTTTATTGCTGATTATGGTTGTGGTATTGGCCGTCTCATTTTGCCGATTCTAAAAGATTATCCTCAGACAAAAATTGTTGGTGTTGATGAATCAGAATCAATGATTGAATTAGCAAGAAAGTGGATACCAAAGATTTTTTTCGATGAAAAAAGAGTTGAACTTTTAAAACCTAATCAATTTTTTGAGAAATACCAAAAAAAAGTTTTTGATTTAATTATGGCTATTTACGTTTTTCAACATATTTTTTTAAAAGAATTGCGGAAAATTTTACCAGCTATTTATCAATTACTTAAAGATGATGGAAAATTGTTCATTGTTAATACTTTCCAAAATGATGATCCATTAAAAAGAGTAGTAACTATTAAAGATCTTTTAAAACCATATTTTGAAAAAGAGATTGAGATTAGTCCATTTGAAAACAAAAAAGATTATATTTTCTGGATGGGTGTTATTGGTGCTGGTTACGGTGATTGGCAAAAAATGGAAAAAGCTAAACTAAGATGTCAAAAATTTATGGGAATATACCGAAAAAAGATAAATAATGCGGGGTGGAGCAATTGGTAGTCTCGTCGGGCTCTGGACCCGAAGATGAAGGTTCGAGTCCTTCCCCCGCAGTAACTTTAGGGACAGTCTCTGCCTGTATAAGTATTTACTGATACAGGTTATATTTTGATTTGAATCACGAGTTATGTATTTATATGATTAATATTATTCCTATTAAAACAAAAATCTTAAAAAGGGGAGATTTTGAAAATCTTCTTAAGATTATAGGGAAAAAAATTAGAAATAAAGATATTTTAGTTATTACCTCAAAAATAATTTCTTTAGAATATAATGGACTAATTAATTTAAAAAAAATTGTTTTTGGCCAAAAAGCTTACAAATTAGCAAAAAAATATGGTCTTTTACCTCCTTTCGTCCAATTAGTGATGAAAGAATCAGATAAAATATTAGGGGGTGTAAAAGGGGCAATTTTAACCCTTAAAAAAGGTGTTTTAATGGCTAATGCCGGTCTGGATAGGTCAAATGTGCCTAAAAATTATGTAATTAGAATTCCTAAAAATTTAGAAGAAATTGCTGAGAATATCCGTTTAAACCTTTGTTCTAAGCTTGGACTTTTAAAACTAGGTGTTGTTATTAACGATTCAGTTTGTTTACCTTTGCGCCGCGGAACTCACCATTTTGCTCTTGCTATTTCTGGTTTTTTTGGTATTATTGATGAAAGGGGAAAAAAAGATCTTTTCAATAAAAAAATGATGATTACTACAAGAAATATTGCCGACGAAATCGCCTCATTAGCTGGTTTAATAATGGGTGAGAGAAAAGAAAAAATTCCAGCTGTTATTATTCGAGGTCTTCCTGTTAAATTTACAAATTTACCTGCTGGAAAATTAACTAGACAATTAATAATCTCTCGACAAGAGGATCTTTTTAAGAATATTTTAAAAATTTAATTTTAATATTTATGAAAAAACTTAATTTAAAACAAATTCTCTTTCTGATTATCTTTTTTGCTATTATTTTTATTGCTTCAAGAATTCCTCTTTTTAAAATTGTTGGTTCAAATCAGACCTTCACGCTTTTTGAGTTTCTTTATCCACTGCCTTCTGCCTTTCTTGGAACTTTTTTAGGTGCTGGAATTGTATTGTTAGTTAAAATTTTAAATTGGCTTTTTTCTGGTCAATCATTAGATCTTATTACTTTTATCAGATTTTTCCCAGCTGTTTTTGCTGCTATTTATTTTGCTAGTAAATTAAAACTGAATTTAATTATTCCAATTATCTGTATGATCTTATTCTGGATTCATCCAGTTGGTCGAGCTAGTTTTCCTTATGGAGTCTTCTGGTTGATTCCAATTTTAGTTTTTCCTTTTAAGAAAAATCTGGCTTTAAATGCTTTAGGAACAACCTTTATTGCTCATGCTATTGGCTCAACTGCTTTTTTATATTCTGTAGAGATGCCAGCTGAAGTTTGGCGAAGTTTAATTCCTATTGTTTTTCTTGAAAGATTTATTTTTGCCACTGGCATTTTTATAAGTTATCTTGTTTTCTCAGTTTGTTTGAATTATATTCTTAAGAAATTATCTAAAAAGGAAATGGTCTTAGAAATTAACAGATGAATTTTAGGAGGTTATGATATCTATCATTATTCCTACCTATCAACACGGTAATACAATTTTGAAAACTTTAAAAAGTATTTTTAATCAGACTGAACAAAATTTTGAGGTTATAATTGTTAACGATGGTTCTACTGATGATACGAAAAAAAAATTAGAAATAGCTCAAAAAAAATGGCCTGGAAAAATTAAGGTTATCAATCAGGAAAGAAAAGGTGCTAATTCAGCTCGCAATCGCGGATATCAAGAATCAAAAGGTGATTTTTTATTTTTTTGTGATGCTGATGTTGAGTTAAGAAAGGATTGTTTAGAAAAAATGATTAAAACTTTAAAAGAGAATCCTTCTGCTAGTTATGTTTATTCTTCTTTTAAATTCGGTTGGAAAATTTTCCCAAGTTTTGATTTCGATCCGGAAAGGTTAAAAAAAATGCCTTATATTTCAATGATGTCTTTAATTCGTCGAGAACATTTTCCTGGTTTTGATGAAAATATAAAAAAATTTCAAGATTGGGATCTTTGGTTGACAATGTTAGAAAAAGGTTATTACGGAGTCAGAATTCCGGAAATTCTATTTGTTGTTAAACCAAGGAAAATTGGTATTAGTACCTGGCTACCGAGTTTTCTTTACCATCTTCCTTGGCATATTTTTCCATTTAAATTTTTTAAACCAAAAACTATTCAAAAATACGAAGAGGCGATGAAAATTATTAAAGAAAAACATAAACTGGAATAAATTAATTAAACTTAATTTCCCTTGATAAATCAAATCATTGGATGAAGAAAAAAGGTAAGATTTCTTCGGATAAAAAATAAGAAAAATAAATTTTATCCAATTGCTTCCAAGAAAGAATTTTGAGGAAGGATTTTTTTAATTTCGTTTGGTAAAGGTGCGAGTGAATAAAGATTTTTTATTTTAATTAAAAAACTGATTTCAAAAATTTTTTTTCGTCTTGGAGGAAGAGAATAAGGAAAGATTTTAAAATTTTTATTTCGAAGGGATTGAATATTTTTCTCAAAATTTTGTGAAATTTTTTTAAGTTTTTCCCATTTTTTTTCTTGAATTGTTAACCTAAAAATTCTTGTAAATGGTGGATAAGAAAAATCCCTCCTAATTTCTAATTCTTGTTGATAAAAATTTTTAAAATTAAAAAGATACGCATTTTCAATAGCATAATTTTCTTTTGACCAAGTTTGGATTATTAACGGAATATTAAAATGATTTACCCAATTGATTATCGCAACAATTTCTTGAAATGTTTTTTCAGTAGAATGAAAATCAGGTTGATTAAGTAAAACATCAGCATTAACAATCCCAATTAGACCAATATCTCTTATCCAATCCTCATTAAAATTTCGCCAAAAAGGAAGGGTGGTAATAATTATTTCTTTATCAAAAGATTTATCTTTACTTGTTGAATCAATTCTTTCAACATTAGCAAAAGGAGCGAGAATTTCTTCAATTTTCTGAATAGCTAAACCTTTCATTTTTATCTCTGTCCCTTGACAAAATGGACATTTCAATGGCAGTTCCTCTTCATAGCCACAATGATGACAAATAAGATAATAGATTTTATTTTTTTTATGAGCAATCAAGGGTAAATCACAGCGTGGGCAAGAAAAAAGATAACCACAATCCTGGCAAAAATTAAAAGTAGTGTATCCTTTTCTTTTTAAATAAAGAATAACCTTTTTTTTCTTTTTAATCGTATTAAAAATTGTTTCTTTTAAATCATCACTTAAGGGTGAGAAATTGCCTTTCCTCATTTCTTCTTTCATATCAATTAGTTTGACAATTTTCATCTTTTTCTCTTTTTTCAAATCAAAAGGTAAAAATTTTTTCTGACTAAAAGTATACCAGTAAGTTTCGACTCTCGGTGCTTGAGAGGAGAAAATTAATTTCGTCTTACTAAGTTTTGTTAATTTCCAAGCAATTGTTCTTGCATCATAATAAGGAAATTGTTCTGACCGATATAAATCATTTTCTTCGTCTTCTAAAATAATAAGACCCAGATTTTCAATTGGTGCAAAAATAGCCATTCTTGTACCAATAATTAATTCTGCCTTTCCATTTAAAATTTTTTGCCAGTTTGTCCAAATTTCTGATTTTTTTAAATTGGAATGTAAAATAGAAATTTCATCTGTTAAATTTTTAAAATATTTTAAAAATAATTCGATTTGATCAATCTCTGGTAGTAAGATTAAAACTTTTTGTTTTTTTTCTAGAGTTTTTTTAATTAAAAAATAATAAAGAGCAAATTTTTCAAAATAATTTTGCCAGATGAGCAAGAATTTTTTTCTTTTTGAATAGTTAAAAATATTAATCATTTTTTTGAGTTGGGGAAGAAAATTTTTTGAAATTTTCAATTCTTGAGTACTTAGTTCAACATTTACAACAGCTGATTTTTTTGTAACTTCTGGCAGGGAAGTTTTTAAAATGGTTGAAGGGGAAGCGAAATAAAAAGAAGAAAGCCATTTGATCATTTTTAAATAATTTTTAAAAATGATTGGCTGATCGAAAATTATTTTTTCTATTGACTTTAATTTTCTTTCTTTTGAAGTTTTTTTTAAGCCAACAACCAGGCCACTAATTTTTTTATTTCGAAAATATATTTTTACTAATTGTCCAAAATTAATTTTTTTCTCCAATTCTTTAGGCACTTTATAATCAAAAAAAGAAATCTCTCTTTTTATACCACGAGAGATAACAAAATAGGGAAGGCGAGTCAAAGGTATTACTTTAGCAATCATAAAAATTAGAATTTAAAATTCATAACTAAATAGCCAACACCGAATGGTGCTTCATAAGAATAAAGTTCTGGTTTAACCTTTATTTTTTCTAAGATTCCTAAAAGAATTAAAAATGAGCGGAGACCGCACTCGCCAGCTTCTTCAATCAATGTTTGATCCATTTCTAAAATTCCTTTTATATTTTTGTCTTTCAAAAAGGTAATTAATTTTTTATCAAAAATTCCTGCTCGAGGCGAATAACCACCAGGTGCATCAGGGGTAAGACAATGTGAAAGATCACCTGAGGCAACAACAGCAATTTTCTTTTTTGAAAGATAAATCTCTTCTTTTAGGACTCGACCAAATTCAAGATGGGCCTGATAATCCAAGAATGAGTAGCCAATTGGAACAATTTTTGGTTGAATATTTTTTGTTAGATAATATAAAGGAACAAGTGAACCATGATCAAGATTTTCTTCTTTAATTAAAACAATTGGTAATTTGCCTTCTAATTTTTCTTTGAAGTGATGGATAAATTCTAAATCAGGACTAAATTTTAAATCAGTCTTAAAATCACCAAATTGATGAAAGTTTCCAAAATATATTTCAGAAAAATTTATTGAAAAAGCATCGGTATAAATTACACCGTGAGGTGAAATGACAATTACTGTTTCAGGGTTTGCCTTCCTAAATTCTTCTTCCAATTTTTCCATAGCATCTATTGTTTTTTTAACCAATATTAAATTTTCCTGACCGATAGTCGGGATAATAATTGGTGGATGAGGAGAAATACCAGCAAAGACTAATGACATAAAATTAAATTAATTTATTATTTAATAATTTCAATAGGTTCACCTAAAGGATGTAAATTTAAAATATCTTCAGAGACAGTAATAATTCTATCCCATTGATAGCCAAGTTCAATAAAAACATCAGCTGAGACAATTGGTCTTCTTTTACCTAAAGAGATTAAATAAACTGTATCTTTTTCTTTAGATTTTAATAATGTGCCATCTCTAAATTTTATTGGTTCAGCCAAAATAAACTCATCTAATTTTTCCTTTTTTACTTTAATAATTTTATCATAAGGAAAATTATTTAAAAGTATCTCTTTAGTATAGATCGGATATTTAAATTCATCTTTGACATAATAGATCGCGCCACTTTCTTCATCCTGTAAAAGAGAGCCAACTGGATAGGGTGATAAAATTGGTTTACCTAAAGGATAATTTTTTAAATCTTGATCAGAAACTTTAATAATTTCTTCAGGATTAAAACCAATCTCTTTAAAAATTTTTTCTGGAATTGGTCTTAGAGTTTTATTAACTAAAAGATATCTTTGATTTTTCTCATCTTCCAATAATGAGTAATTTGGAAAATCCATTGGTTCACCAATTTCATATTTTAAAAGATCTTCTTTTGAGATAGTTCTGACATTTTTAAATGAATAAGAAGCTAAAAAAACATTTTTTGAGAAAAAGGGCCGACGTTTACCATTCTGAATTAACCAAATACCAGGCTCATTCTTTAATTTCACTAAAGTATTATTTTCTATCGGTTCATTTTTTTTACCAAACCATTTTTGCCAGATCTGCCAAAAAAGATAATTGCTTTTAATATAAGGGGAATAATTATATAAAGCAGCTGTAGCTAAGTTTTGTGGCAAAACGAAAATGCCAGAAATTTTATAAACCTGACCAGGCTGAAAAATAAATTGTTCAGGATGATCTAAAAAATAACGTAATCGCCAAGCTGCTCGATCAATTTGTTTAGCAAAACCACGAAATTTTTCAAGACAAGGTCGATTTTCATAACAAGCAAAACTAGTTGCCCAATCATATTGATTTGTTTTTGGTTTTTTTTGAGTAATTAGTGACTGTTCTTTTTGTAATAAAGTAATTAGAATTTGAGGGTTAATTCGATAATTTTGCGAAGCTTTAAAAATAATTTGACTAGCTGATCTTATCTGACCGTCAAGATCATGAGTTTGATAATTAGCTAAACTTCCGCCTTGTTTTTTCAAAAAATCTTCGATTTCTTGAAGATTCATTGCCTGATAATTATTTATTTCTTTATCAGAAATCAAATAGTCCGGATTAAATCCGGCTAAAACAGGGTTAATAAAAACACATAAACTATAAATAATAAATAGTAGAGTAATAATAAAACGTTGCATTATTTTATAACTATTTTATCTTTTTCTACCTCTACTTTTACTTTTTGACCTTCTTTTATTTTTCCTTTAACAATTTCTAAAGCTAATTTATCTAAAATTTCTTTTTGAATAACTCGTTTTAATGGACGAGCGCCAAAAACTGGATCAAAACCACGTTCAGCAATTAATTTTTTTGCCTCATCAGAAACTTCAATTTTGATATTTTTTTCTTCTAATCTTTTTTTGACTAAATTCAATTGTAACTCAACAATTTTTTCAATATGTTGTTTTGTTAAAGCATGGAAAATTATTATCTCGTCTAAACGATTTAAAAACTCTGGTCTAAATCTTTCCTTTAAGGCTTCATAAATTTTTTCTTTAACTTTTTCTTCAGTATCCATTTTTTCCCGATCTGAAATAAATCCTAAAGATGCTTTTTGGGCAAAATCCCTAATTATTTCAGAGCCTAAGTTTGAAGTCATAATAATAATCGTATTTTTGAAATTAACAGTTCTTCCTTTAGCATCAGTTAATCTTCCTTCGTCTAAAATCTGAAGTAAGAGGTTAAAAACATCTGGATGAGCTTTTTCAATTTCATCAAAAAGTAGAACTGAATATGGGCGATGTCGAATTTTTTCTGTTAGTTGTCCACCTTCTTCATAGCCAACATAACCTGGTGGTGAACCTATAATTTTTGCTACTTCGTGTTTTTCCATATATTCACTCATATCAAGACGGATTAAGGCTCTTTCATCGTCAAACAAAAATTCAGCTAAAGCTCGTGCCAGTTCTGTTTTGCCAACACCTGATGGTCCTAAAAACATAAAGGAACCTATTGGTCGATTTTC
Source organism: uncultured Patescibacteria group bacterium (assembly GCA_938030745.1). GTDB lineage: Bacteria > Patescibacteriota > Patescibacteriia > UBA2591 > CALHIP01 > CALHIP01. Next base: position 18,074 of record CALHIP010000008.1, read on the forward strand.
TTCAGCTACTCCAGCCCTTGAGCGACGAATAGCATTAGCTACTGCTTTAACTGCCTCTTCTTGATTAATTAAGCGTTGATGGATTCTTTCCTCCATTTTTGCTAATTTTTCTGTTTCTTCCTCTAACATTTTTTCAACTGGAATACCAGTCCACTGAGCAACAATTTTTGCAACATCTTCTTCAGAAACTTCTTCTTTAATAAATCTCTGTTCTTTTTGAATTTTAGCTAAACTTTTTTCTCGAGTTTTAATTTCTTTTTCTAATTCTGGAATTTTTCCATATTTTATCTCAGCAACTCTTTCTAAATTTGCTTCTCTTTCAGCAATTTCTAATTCTTGTTTTAGATTATCAATTTCTCTTTTTGCTTTTTTAATAGCTGTAACGATTTCTTTTTCTTTTAACCATCGCAACTCTAAAACTTTACCTTTCTCTTTCAATTGTGCCAATTCTTTTTTTATTTTTTTAATTTTTTCTTGACTCTTTTTTTCTTTTTCTAAAGCCAATATTTCAACTTCTAATGTTTTTATTTTTCTTTTCAGTTTATCTAGTTCTTCTGGTTCTGATTCAATTTCTAATCTTAAAAAAGAACAAGCTTCATCTATTAAATCAACTGCTTTATCAGGTAAAAATCTATCAGTAATATAACGAGCTGAAAGCTTAGCAGCAGCAATAATTGCTTCATCAGAAATTCTTACGCCATGGTGAATTTCGTATTTTTCTTTGATTCCACGTAAAATAGCAATTGTCTCCTCAATTGTTGGTTCTGCAACATAAACTGGTTGAAATCTTCTTTCCAAAGCTGGATCTCTTTCAATATATTTTTGATATTCTTTTAGAGTTGTTGCGCCAATACAACGCAATTCTCCTTTAGCTAAAGCTGGTTTTAACATATTTGAAGCATCAATTGCTCCTTCAGCTGCTCCAGCACCAACTAAAGTATGTAATTCATCAATAAATAAAATATAATTGCCAGATCTTTTTATTTCTCTTAAAACTGCTTTCAGACGATTTTCAAACTCGCCTCGATATTTTGTTCCAGCAACTAAACCACCTAAATCTAAACTAATAATCTCTTTGTTTTTTATTGATTCAGGGACATCACCAGAAACAATTCTTTGAGCTAATCCTTCAACTATTGCTGTTTTACCAACACCAGCTTCACCAATTAAAACTGGATTATTTTTTGTCCTTCTTGATAGAACTTGCATTAATCTTCTAATTTCATCATCTCGACCAATAATTGGATCAAGTTTTTTCTCCCTAGCCATTTGGGTTAGATTTGTTGTATATTTTTCTAAAGCTTGATATTTTGATTCGGGTTCTGGTTCAGTTACTCTTTCTGTGCCTCTGACATCAGCTAAAGTTTTTAAAATTGAATCATAATTAGCTCCAAATTCAGCTAATAAATCTTTAATAATAGAAGGAACAGAGGCGAGGGCCAAAAGTAAGTGTTCAGTAGAAACATATTCATCTTTTAATCGATTTGCTTCTTTAGTTGCTTGAAAAAGTACCTTTTTTAGAACTGGCGAGATATAAATTTCAGCTAGACCACCAAGACCAATTACTCGTGGCAAAAGAGCAATTGCACTTTCTGTTCTGGCTCTTAATTTCTCAATTGGTAGACCCATTTTTTTTAAAACAGCAACTACTACTCCTTCTTCTTGAGAAAGTAAAGCTAAAAAAAGATGAGGAGTATCAACTTGTTGTTGTTCGTGTTCCATTGCCAGCGTATGGGCTAGCTGAATCGCTTCTTGGGCTTTAAGAGTAAAATTATCCATATATTTTATATTATAGATGATTAGCACTTTCCTGTCAAGATTGCTAATCAAAGTTATCCACAGATCGAAAATGTTAAATGACTAAAAAGAAATTCATCTCTTATTAAAATTGACAAAATTTGAAAATATACTTGAATAAAAAATAGAAAAAGAATTTTTTTCTCACCGATTACGAAAGTTTGTCTCTACTTATTCAGAATTGAATCTGAAGAAAGTTTTCTTAAAAAGGAAAGGAGGGTTTAATAAGCTCCCTTTATTTATTTCAAAATCAAATCCAGATTTTCTTTACATTTTCGACATTTTCCATCTTTATCAAACCGCTGGATTTCATAACCAATTCTTTTGATGTTTAATTCACCACATTTTGGGCAATAAGTATTTTCTCTTTGATCACCTGGCAAATTACCAGCATAAACATATTTTAAACCAACTTTTTTGCCAATCTCATAAGCTTGATAAATTATTTCTGGCGGAGTAGGTGAGACATTTATCATTTTGTAAGCTGGATAAAAGCGGGAAATATGCCAAGGAGTTTCTTTACCCAATTCATTTTTGATAAATTTAGCGATATCTTCAAATTGATTACCTAAATCAGTATAACCAGGAATAACTAAGGTTGTGACTTCAATCCAAATTTTATTTTTTTTCATCCATTTTAGTGAATCTAAAACTGGCTGAAGTTTTCCACCACAAATTTTTTGATATAAATCGTCGCGGAAAAATTTTAAATCAACATTGGCTGCATCTAAATAAGGACCAACCAATTCTAATGTCTTGTTACTCATATAGCCATTGGTTACCCAATTATTTTTCAATCCTTGTTTTTTTGCCAATTTCATTGTTTCAAAGGCAAACTCTAAAAAAATTGTTGGTTCAGTATAAGTATAAGAAATACTAAACAGATTATTTTTCTTTGCTATTTCAACAATTTCTTCTGGCGACATTTCTTCACCTAAAATTTGACCATTGTAATCTCTTGGCATTTGAGAAATTTCATAATTTTGACAATGAAGACATCTAAAATTACAACCAACTGTAGCTATTGATAAAGAATAACTTCCTGGTAGCCAGTGGAAAAATGGTTTTTTCTCAATTGGATCAATATGAGAGGCCACTACCTTGCCATAAACTAAAGAATAAAGTTTACCATTTTGATTTTCTCTTACTCCACAAAAACCACGTTTGCCATCAGCAATAAGACAATGATGAGAACAAGCATTACATTTTACAACTTTATTTTTTAATTTCTCATATAAAAGTGCCTCTTTCATATCTTTTAATTATATTAAATTTTAGATATAATGTAAATATGCTGTTAAGAAAAAGATTTGATCAGAAAATAGTTGAAATCATCAAAAATAAAGGAGTTGGAGTTTTACCTACTGACACAATTTATGGTTTAGTTGGCAGCGCCCTCTCTAAAAAAGTAGTTAAAAGAATTTATCAATTACGAAAGAGAAGACTTTCTAAACCTATGATTATTTTGATTGGTTCAGAAGATGATTTAAAAATATTTCGAATTAAAATTAATAAAAAAATAAAAGAAATATTAAAAAATTTTTGGCCTGGAAAAGTAAGTATCATTTTACCTTGTCCTCATAAAAAATTCTTTTATCTTCATCGCGGAACAAAGACATTAGCTTTCCGTTTACCAAAAAATAAAAAATTAATTAATTTTTTAAAAAAGACAGGACCATTAGTTGCTCCTTCAGCTAATTTAGAAGGAAAAAAACCAGCTGAAACAATTAAAGAAGCAAAAAAATATTTTGGCGAAAAAATTGATTTTTATCTTGATGGAGGAAGAATAAAATCTTTACCCTCAACTTTAATTGCTATAAAAAATGATCAAATTATAATTAAAAGATGATAAAAACCCTTATTATTTATTTTTCGATTCATCATCAGAATACAGAAAAAATAGCTAAAGTGATAGCTGAAGTTCTAAATGCAGATTTAAAAAGAGTTGATCAGACAAAACCAAAAGAAATTGATAATTATGATTTAATTGGTTTTGGTTCAGGAATTTATTTTGGTAATTATCATAGGGCTCTGATTGATTTTGTTAAAAATTTGCCAGAAGTAAAAAATAAAAATTGTTTTATTTTCTCAACAAGCGGTAGACCGGAATCTATTTTTTTTAATTTATTTACAAAAAATTTCAAAAAAATTTTAGAAAAGAAAGGTTTTAAAATTATTGGTCAATTCAATTGTCCTGGTTTTGATACTTATGGTTTATTAAAATTTATTGGCGGAATTAATAAAGGTCGGCCAAATGAAAAAGATATGGAACTAGCCAAAAAATTTGCTTATAATTTAAAAGAACAAATCATAATTGACAAAAGAAAAATTTAAAGATATGATTAAGTTATTATTTAGCTTTAAAGGTCGAAATTAAAATTTAATTTATTAACTTTAAATTATGAAAACAAGAAAGATTTTCTTTTTCCTTCTTATTAGTCTGCTTTTTTTCAGTTTTTTGTTAATGACTGTTAAGGCCGGAGTCGGAAATTCAGGGAGTCGGAAAATTGTTGTTTTCAAGAAAGGAATTTTAAACGAAGAGGCTCAAGACGAATTGATTTTACGAACTGGCGGAGTTAAATTAAAAAATCTTGATTTAATTGGTGCTAAAGTAGTCTGGTTACCTTCAAAAGCTGCTGAGCAAGCATTATTGACTCATCCTGGCATTTTACGGATCGACGATGATGTTGAAGTTTTTGCTCTAGAACAAGTCTTACCCTGGGGAATTTCTCGTATTCGAGCTAATCAAGCTTGGACCTATACAACTGGCAATGGCATTAAAGTTGGTATCATTGATACTGGAATTCAACTTGATCATCCTGATTTAGCTAGCAACATCAAAGGTGGTTACAATGCTATTAATCCGAAAAAAACAGCTAATGATGATAATGGTCATGGTACACATGTTGCAGGTATAGTTGCTGCTATCAATAATAGTATTGGTGTGGTTGGCGCATCTCATCAAGCCTGGCTTTATGCTATTAAAGTTTTAAATGCTAATGGCTCTGGTTATTTATCTGATGTCATTGAAGGGATTGAATGGGCGATCAACAACAATCTTTCTGTTATTAATTTAAGTTTAGGTACTTCAAGTGATGTCCAATCATTTCATGATGCGATTATTGCTGCAAAAAATGCTGGCTTAGTTGTGGTAGCAGCTGCTGGTAATAATGGTGGAACAGTCCTATATCCTGCTCGCTATCCAGAAGCAATTGCTGTTTCTGCTATTGATCAAAACAATGTCATTGCTTCTTGGTCTAACCGTGGTCCAGAAATTGATTTAGCTGCTCCAGGAGTGAATATTTATTCAACTTACCGTCGCTCACGTTATACAACAATGTCTGGAACATCTATGGCTGCACCTCATGTCACCGGTGCTGTTGCTTTACTTTTAAAGCGGACAGAAAAATGCGATACTAACAATGATGGCAAATGCAGTCCTGATGAAGTCCAAACAAGATTACAGAATACAGCTATTGATCTTGGTGAATCTGGCTTTGATCCCCTTTACGGTTGGGGATTAGTTGATGCCTTATCTGCTGTCCAATAAGAAGAATTGATTAAACTAGTCCATATCTAGTCCAAATGGATAGATTTATTTATTCTTTTATTAAAATTATTCCTTGTTGGATCAAACCAAATCATCTTTCTATTTTCCGAATTATTCTAGTTGGACCAATTAATGTTTTACTTTTAATCGGCCGAAATTTAATTGCAGTTATTCTTTTTGTTTTCGCTGCTTTACTTGATACTTTTGATGGTGTTTTAGCTAGGATTCGTTTTCAAAAAACAAAAGAAGGTGAGTGGCTTGATCCTTTTGCTGATAAATTATTAATCATCAGTATTCTTTTAATTTATGGCTGGAATCGTCTACCTATTTGGATAATTCTTATTATTCTTATATTAGAGTGTTTACTTGTTTTAGGTCGACCAATCAAAATAAAATTTAAGAAATCAACTGGAGCTAATATTTTTGGAAAGTTAAAAATGACTACTCAAAGTTTAGCTGTTGTTGGCCTTATTATAAATCTTGATTTTTTAAGGCGAGGAGTTATTTTTCTTTTCTTAATATCAATCTTTTTTGCTTTTTTAAGTTTGTTAGCTCACCTTTTTGATATTTTAAAATCTTAATTTTATGAAAATTACTACTTTAACTAATCCCCTTCAGACAATTTTATTAACCTGCCGATATAAAGATAAAGACAATATTATGACTCTTGATTGGCATACACCCCTTTCTTTTAATCCAATGCTTTATGCTGTCTCAATTGGTAAAACTCGTTTTTCTTTAGAATTAGTTAAAAAATCAAAAGTTTTTGTTGTTAATTTTGTTTCAAAGGATTTAGAAAAAGAAGTTTTGTTTTGTGGCCGACATTCAGGAAGAGATTTAGATAAATTTAAAGAGACGGGGCTAGAAAAAGAAGAAGCAGAAACAATTAATTGTCCTCGGATCAAACAAGCAATTGGTTATTTAGAGTGTGAGGTAATCAAAGAAATTGAAGTTGGCGATCATGTTTTGTTTATCAGCAAAGTAAAAAAAGCAGAATTAAAAAGAAGAGAGAAAAGACTTTTCCATCTTTTTGAAGATAAATTTACTACTACAATCCAATGAAAATTAGATCTTTTATCGCTATTAATTTACCAGACTCTTTAAAAAAAGAGTTGGGTTTTTTAATAGAGAAATTGAAAAAAGAGAATAAAAAAATCCCTATTAAATGGGTATCTAATGAAGGACTTCATATCACTCTTCATTTTTTAGGCTCACAAGAAGAAAGTATTTTAGAAAAAGTAGGTGAGGCGATTGAAAGAAAAATTAGTCAGCTTCATCTTAATAAAAATAAAATTGAATTATTTTTAACTAATTTTGGTGGATTTCCAAACTTATCTCGGCCGAGAGTTTTATTTATCAATTTAGAAAGTCAAAATCTTCAAATTCTAGAAAAATTCCAAAAAGAATTGGGCAAAGAAATAGAAAAATTAGGAATTGAAATTGATAAAAGATCTTGGACACCACATATCACATTAGCTCGGTTTAGAATACCAACCACGCCTAATCTTAGATCTCAAATTTCAAATATTAAAAACTTATCTTTTGAAGTCAGATCGATTGACCTAATGAAAAGCGAATTAACACCATCAGGTGCTAAATATTCAATTTTAAAATCTTTTAAATTATGATTTCTATTATTATCACTAGCAAAAAAGAAGAAAAAACTTTACCTTTGGCATTAAAAGCAATTTTAGAAGAAGAAATCCCAGATTCAGAAATAATTGTTGTCAGTCCAGATGAAGAAACAGAAAAAATCATCAAAGAACTCTCTATACCTCTCTTTTCGGACGGCCGCGCAAAACAGACTATGTCGATTCGATATTTAAAAGATAAAGGAATAGGTAAGCCAGCTGCTTTAAATTTAGCATTCAAAGAGGCAAGAGGAGAAATCTTAGTTTTAACTGACGGCGATGTTCTTATCGAAAAAGGAGCAATAAAAAAATTATTAAAATATTTTGACGATGAAAATATCGGTGCAGTAACCGGTCGACCTGTTTCTGTCAACCCATCAAATCAAATGTTTGGTTATTGGTCGCATTTTCTAACCAAAGCTGCTGACAATCTGCGAAGAAAAAGATCAAAAAATGGAGAATACCTTGTTTGTTCCGGTTATCTTTACGCGATTCGAAATATTATTAGAGAAATTCCTGAAGATACTTTAGTTGAAGATTCGATTATTTCAGAAATGATTTATCAAAAAGGATATAAAATTGCTTATGAACCACAATCAAGAGTTTTTGTCAAATATCCTGACAATTTTTCTGATTGGCTAAAACAAAAAATTAGGACAACTGGCGGATATACTCAAAAATTCAAAATTCAAAATTCAAAACTCAAAATTCAAAAAATGCGAAGCTTTTTAGGCGAAGTAAAAGATGGCTTAAAATTATTCTTTACTTACCCAAAAAATTTGAAAGAATTTTTCTGGACAATTTTGCTTTATCTTGCTCGCTTATATCTCTGGTTTTTAATTTTTTGGCAAATTAAAATTTTAAAAAAGACATCTTGGCCAAGAATAGAAAGTACAAAATAAGCTCCTGGTTTTAACCAGGAGCTTAAACCTTTATCATTAAGAAAGAAGGTTCCTCAATTCTTTTGGATCATTAGCATACAAAAGAGCTGTTTCTCGTGTAACATACCCCCTTTTCACTAATTCAGCTAAATATTCATCATATCTAATACCAACTTCTCCATGAACCGCAGAATCTAATTGATGAATCTTCCATTCTCGGATCATGTTAGCATAACCAGGAGTAACAAATACAATCTCAAAAACAGCGACCCTGCCCTTACCATCCGCTCGTGGAACTAATCTTTGGCAAAAAATACCAATCACACTTACAGAGAACATGGTGCGAATTTGCGGTCTAACATTCTCGGGGAAAATATCTACATATCGTCCAACAGTTTGAGCTGCATTTCGGGTGTGAAGAGTAGAAAGAACAAGATGTCCTGTCTCAGCTGCGCGCAAAGCTGTCTCTGCTGTCTCTAAATCTCGAATCTCAGCAACCAAAAAATTGTTAGGAACCTCTCGCATCCCCGCTCGAATTCGATCTGCGAAATTAAAGAAATCCTTTTCAAATTCACATTGACTAATTGTTCCTGAATATTTTCTATTATCAAATTCAAATTCTATAGGATCTTCAAGGGTGATCATATGAATTGCCCGTGTCTGAAGAATGTAATCAGTGAAAGTTGCTAAAGTCGTCGTTTTACCACTTCCGGTAGGGCCAGTCACTAAAATAAGACCATTCTGACGAGATAACAGTTCTTTAATCTTGGGAATATACTCTGGAAGAACAAAGATCTCTTCAAAAGAGAAAATTTTTTGAGGTAAGAGTCTGATGGCAATGGCAAGTGACCCCCTTTGGAGATAAACTGAAATCCGCAATCTAGTAATTGGTTCAGTAGAAAGTGTCAAACTCAGTTCATTATAACCACGATTTTTTATTTTTTCAATAAAACTTTTATAGCTTTCGTCAGTTTCTTGATAAAAAGGCCGGGATAAACTAACCAATTCTCTGACATACTTAATGATATCATCATTATTTAGAATTGGTTCGCCCTCTATTTTTTGAAAAACACCATCAATCTTTAATTGAGGCGGTTTATCCTTAATGCATAATAAATCAGAAGCCCGCTTCTTCACTCCTATTTCTAAAAGCTCAATTATTTTTCTCATTTTCCACCTCCTTTTAAAGAACTTTCTTTATAAATATTATAAATCTTTATTTATTTTTGTCAAATTAAACTCCCCAAACTAATTAAGAGGTTATAGGTTGATATTTTTTTAATTTTTAGTTAAAATAATTGTATGGTCAGAGTACGTTTTGCTCCAAGTCCAACAGGCTTTTTACACATTGGTAGCTTGCGAACCGCTCTTTATAATTTTTTATTTGCTCGAAAAAATAAAGGTAAATTTATCTTAAGAATTGAAGATACTGACATCAAAAGACAGGTTCCTGGCGCTTTAGAAAATCTTATAATAGTTTTAAAAAAAATGGGGCTTGATTATGATGAAGGTCCTTTTTTAGTTAAACTAAAAAACAAAAAATTAGTAATTAAACAAAAGGGGAAATATGGACCTTATATCCAATCACAAAGATTGAAAATTTATCAAAAATTTGCTCAAAAATTAGTTAAAAATGGTTATGCTTATTATTGTTTTTGCACTCAAGCTGAATTGGAGAAAATGCGACAAGAACAAATAGCAAAAAAAATACCTCCGATGTATGATGAAAGATGCCGGAAATTAAGCGAAAAAGAAATCAAAAGAAAATTAGAAGAAAAGATTCCTTATGTTATCAGATTAAAAGTTCCAGAAGAGGGGAGGATTAAATTTTATGACTTAATTCGCGGTGAAATAGAATTTGATTTTAAAAACATTGATGATCAAGTTTTATTAAAATCAGATGGTTACCCAACGTATCATCTAGCTGTTGTTGTTGATGATTATTTGATGAAAATTACCCATATTATCAGAGGAGAGGAGTGGTTACCAAGTGTGCCGAAACATTTATTAATTTATCAAGCATTAGGTTGGCAACCACCAAAATTTGCTCATCTTCCTTTAATTTTAAATCCTGATCGTTCTAAACTCTCAAAAAGAAAATCTGATGTTGCAGTTGAAAGTTATTTAAATCTAGGCTATTTACCGGAAACAATTTTAAATTTCATTGCTTTGCTTGGTTGGAATCCTGATACTAATCAAGAAATTTTTTCTTTAGATGAATTGATAAAAGAATTTTCTTTAGAAAAAATTCAGAAATCAGGTGCAATTTTTAATCGAGAAAAATTAGATTGGATGAACGGTTTATATATTAGAAACAAATCTGTTAATGAGCTAACAAAATTATCTTTACCATTTTTAATTAATGCTAAATTAATAGAAAAAATTAATCGAAAATTTAAAATTATCCAAACAAAAGAAATTGTTGATTTTAACTGGTTAAAGAAAATTGTAAGTTTAGAACAAGAAAGAATGAAAAAATTAGCTGATCTTGAACAATTGGCTGATTTCTTTTTTAAGGAAAAGTTGGATTATTCTGCTGAAATCTTAATCTGGAAAAAAATGAATTTTCCCCAAGTTAAGAATAATCTTAAATTAATCAAAAAAAATTTATTAAAAATTTCTAAAAATAAATTTAAAACAAAAGAGATTTATAAGACTTTAGAAAAATTAGCTAAAGAAAAGGGGACGGGTGAAATTTTCTGGCCATTCCGAGTAGCTCTTTCTGGCAAAACTGCTTCACCACCACCAGCCGAAATTGCTGAGATTTTAGGTAAAGAAAAAACAATTAAGAGAATAGATGAGGCGATTAAATTATTAAATTATGAAGATTCAAAAAAATAAAATAAAATTTTTAAAAATTTTATTTGTTTTTTTTCTTTTATTTTTTGTTTTAATCTTTCAAATTAGAGCTCAGGATACTGATGAGCTTAAAGAAAAAATAAGACAATACCAAGAATATATTAAAGAATTAGAAAAACAGCAAAAATTTTATGAAGAAAATATAAAAATAAAGAGAAAAGAAGCTATAACTTTAAAAAACCAAATTGCGATTTTAGAAAATCAGATTGCTAAAACAAAAACAGAAATTAAGAAAAAAGAAGCACAGATTAATAAAACAAATTTAGAGATAGAACAAATTCAATCTCAAATTAAAGATAAAGATTTAAAACTTTCCGACCTTAAAGAAAAAATTGCTGAACTTATAAGGAAAATATACCAATATGAGAATAAAAGTTATCTTGAAATTATTCTCTTAAACGAAAACCTTTCTGAATATTTTAATCTTTTAAAGACAACACAAGATTTACAAAATTCATTACAGAAAACTTATGATGCTATTTTATTAATTAAAGAGAATTTAGAAGATAAAGAAAAACAACTTCAAAACAAAAAATTAGAATTAGAAAATTTAAAAAAAGAATTAACTCTTCAGAAGAAAAATTTAGAAAGTGAAGAAAGAGCAAAAAAGAATCTTTTAGAAGAAACTCGTGGAGCAGAATGGAAGTTTCAAAATCTTTTAGCTGAAGCAAGATTAGAAATGAGACAAGTAGAATTAGAAATTGCTCGACTAGAAAAAGAAATTAGGAAGAGGTTAGAGAAAGAAAAAGAAAAAAGATGGCAGGAATTAGAAGAATTGGGGATAATTGTTTTTTCTTGGCCAGTGCCAAATGAGGGGATTACTGCTACTTTTCATGATCCAGATTATCCTTTTAAAAAATGGCTTGGCGAACATTCTGGTATCGATATTAGAGCTAACCAAGGAACACCTGTAAAGGCTTCTGCTTCTGGTTATGTTGCTCGAGCTAAATATGGCGGAATGGGGTATTCCTATATTATGATTATTCATCAACAGGGATTTTCAACTGTTTACGGACATCTTTCAAAAATTAATGTTGAGGAAGGTGTTTTTGTAAAAAGAGGTGAAATTATTGGTTTAACAGGAGGACTTCCTGGTACACCTGGAGCTGGCCGATTTTCAACCGGTCCTCATCTTCATTTTGAAATTCGAAAAGATGGTATTCCAGTAAATCCATTAAATTATTTACCATAAATTTTACTAAACCTTCGATTAATGTGTTAATACATTAATACAGAGTAAATTTGATTTATATTTTTCTACCACTATGGAATTTGCGATGGATATCACGAAGACGAGGATTAGTAACATGAGTATAAACTTGAGTAGTAGTGATATTCTTGTGACCAAGAAATTCTTGAACAACTCTTATATCAACACCTTGAGTCAAAAGATCAGTCGCGAAAGAATGTCGGAGAACGTGAGGAGTAGTGATTATTGGAATGCCAGCTAAAAGAGCATATTTTTTAACAATATTTTCGATTGAACGAATAGAGAGTCTTCTTGAAGTATTTTTTGGACCGCGATAATTTATAAAAAGAGCCTTTTCTTCATCTTTTCTAGTCATTAAATAATTTCTTAAAGCCCTAATTGCTCTCTCAGAAAAATAAACTGTTCTTGTTCTGCCGCCTTTTCCAGTAATAACAATCTCTAAATCTTTTGTTTCTGGTTTAATTTTTATTTGATCTCGATTAAGGTTAACTAATTCTGCTACTCTTAATCCAGTAGAAAAAAGTGTTTCTAAAATTGCTTTATCACGCAAACCAATAATTGTTTTTTCATTTGGTGTTTCTAAAAGTTTTTTTATTTGATCTAAACTGAGAAATTTAATAGTTTTTTCCTTTTCTTCTTTAGCTAATTTTATTTTTTCTGCTGGCAAAGAAATAATTCCTCGGTCAGTAAAATAATTTAAAAGAGCTCTTAAAGCAATTAAATAATAATTTTGTGTACTTTTTTTCAGAGGAGTTTTTTTTAATTTATTAAAAGAACGAGAGAGCCAAACTCGATATTTCCAAATATGCTCTTCAGTTAATTCAGCTGGTTTTATCTGAGAGATTTTATTTTCTTTAAGCCAATCAAAAAATTTTTTTAAAAATCTATTATAATTTTCTTGAGTTTTATTAGAAAGACCCTTTTCTACAGCTAAATACTCAAGAAAATCATTTAAATGATTAATAATTGGCTTATTATTTTTCCGCATAGTATTACCTAATTTCGCTTAACCTACCTTATGCGAAGTTTAATCCTTTTTATTATAAAGAGTTAAAAATAATCTGTAAATCCTACCCCCTGTGGATAAATCGGATAAAACTCGTATCGGATAAAACTCGTTTTGTTATTCTTCATCTTTATTTATAAAAAATTCGGCCACTAAATCTTAAATCAATATATTCAAGTTTTTTTCGATCAGTAATTTTCTCTTTTAAAATTAATAGGAGATTCCTCACCTGCTCTTTAATATCTCCTTTTGGATCAAAATAAATTTTCCAATTTTCTGAAGTAAATGCTTGATAAATTAAAGCGCCATTTACTTCATTTATTTCAATCTTTAAAATTTTAAAATCAAGATTAGAAGTCTTTTTTAAAAAATCAAAGACAGATAAAATTGAAATTTCGCTTAATTCTTTCTCTACTTTATTTTCAACTATTGGTAAATTTGCTATATCTACTTCTTCTTGAGAGATCTTTTTAATAATCTCGCCATTTTTATTTAAAAGAAAATAGTCACCTAAAAATAAAAAAACTACTTCTGGCTTCCAGGCAGAAATTTTTATTTTTATTTCTCGATTAAAATTTCTTTTAATTTCAAAATTTTCTATTTTTTGATCTCTTAATAAAAGATTTTTTATTTCCTTTTTAGGGAAAAAAAATATATTATCTAAATTTAAAAAATAAAATTTTTTCGATAAAATTTTATTAATTTCATTTTTTAATTGTTGTTCATCGATTTTAACTAATGGATAATCTTTAATTTCAAAAGAAATAAATTTGATCTTAAAAATTGGAGAAAAAAAAATCAAATAAAAAGAGCTAGCCAATAAAATTATCAAAAAAATTAGAGAAAAGATAAAAAATTTTGAAATTTTTTTCTTCTTTTCGTGTTGACGAAAAGCTATCATTCTTTTAGGAATTTGTTTTTTTTCAAAAAGAGAAATTATCCTCATTCTTTTTGATTTACAAAGGTCCTTTTTTATTTTTATGTGCTTCAAGTCCTAATTGAATAATTTTATCTAAAAATTCTTCTGGTGACATCCCGACTTCGGCTGCTTGATGAAAAACCATAGTTGACGGTGTTACGCCAGGTAAAGTATTTGGCTCTAAAACAATTATTTCTCCATTTCTAACAAACATATCAATTCTTGGATAACCTTTAAGATTTAAAATTTGACAAACTTTAATAGCGGTTTCTTTAGCTTTTTTAGTTGTTTCTTCATCTAATCGAGCTGGAGTAATCATTTCTGCGCCACCAGGAAGAAATTTATCAAGCAAAGTTAAATATCCTAAATTCTGTTGCCAAGGTGTTTCAGTTAAAGGCAAAGCTTCTAATTCTTCATTACCTAAAACCGAACAAGTAATTTCTATCGCATTCTCAATATATTCATCAACTAAAATAATCCTATCCCAAATAAAAGCCTTTTTCATTGCCTCATCAAGATCTTTTTCCTCTTTAACAACAGTAATTCCTGTGCTACAACCCTCACGTGATGGTTTAACTAAACAAGGAAAGCCAATTTCCTTCTTTATCTTCTCTTTAATAATTTTAGCTGAAGAAGGGTCCATCCAATCTTTATCATAAACAGCTAGATATTTCGGTACCTTAATTCCATGTAAAGTTAAGATTTTTCTTAAAGCATATTTATCCATTCCAAGTGCTGATGCTAATACACCTGAGCCATTGTAAGGAATATTTAAAATCTCTAATAATCCTTGAAAACACCCATCTTCTAAATATTTACCATGACCGATAATAAAGGCAAAATCAATTAGTTCAGGTAATTTTTCATAAGGAATTTTTTCAGCTTGACCTTCAAGTAGTGCTTCAAGATCTGAAGTTGTATTTTGGATAATCAAAAAATCATTGATTCGCCACAATTTTAATTTTGAATCAACAAAAATTGGGATTTTCTCATATTTTTCTGCTGGTATTTTATAATAAACATTTCTTCCACCTTCAAGCGAAACTTCTTTTTCACTCGAAACTCCACCAAAAATAATACCAATCCTTAATTTATTCTTCTTGTCCATAGTTTTTAATTATAATAAATTTTTATAAAAATGTTAAGTTGATTCTTAAAATAAAAAAAATTTTTTAAGATAATAAAACTTTTTCTCATTTCTGATGAGTTCTTTTTTAGATCTCAGTCCATTTGAAATCGTCTTGACTACTCATTAGTTCTTCTTCTCTTATTTAACCCAGTCAGCTCCTAATTTTCTCATTTTCTGGCAGATGTCTTTTATCTCCCTTTCTAGTGAGAGTAACTCATTTCTCTGATTCTCACAAAGCTGACCGCCGAGGGACTCTTTTTTTGCTTCCATCTCAGCCAATTTGTTTAAAATTTCGATTCGTCTTTTATCAATTTCTGTCAGTGTTTCTATTCTTTCTCTTTCGGGCTGAGATAGAAATTGTTCTTGGCCCCTCTCTTTCATAAATATTGTGTTAATACATTAATACGAAAATTGATTTATTTTTCATTTTTTATTATATCTTATTTAAATAATTTAGTCAAGAGACCCAAAATAATAATTTTAGAGTGGCCCTTTTTTATTCTGATGAGCTTGGAAAGCTAATTCAATAATTTTTGTTAAAAAATCTGTTAAGCTTAAACCAGCTAAAGCAGCCTGGTGATAAGTCCAAGATGATGGTCCCATACCAGTTGAAGCAGCGGAATTTGGATCAGTTATTAATACCTTACCATCCTCTTCAATAAAACCATCAATTCTGGCATAACCTCGGCAACCTAAAGCTAAATATGTCCTTCTCGCCTGCTCCTGAATCTCTTTAATTATTTTTTCATCAATTTTTATTGGCGTGATTTTTTTTGAAGCTCCGGGTAGATATTTGTGGTCATAGGTAAAGATTTCTGAATCATAAATTGTTTCTGTTGGTAAAAAAGCGACTGGATCCTCGTTACCAAAAACAACACAGGAAAATTCACGACCTTTAATTCTTTCTTCAATTAAAACTTCATTATCATATTCTAAAGCATAATTTATTCCTTTTTCTAAATCTTTTTCATCTTTAACTAACATTACACCAATAGTTGAACCTTCACGAGTTGGTTTAGTAACAATTGGATAAGAAAATTTTTCTTTAATTGTTTTTTTTATCGCCTCTTTATTTTTCTCCCAATCACTTCTTTTAATCACTAAATATTCTGGTAAATTTATCCTACCATCTGCTTTCATCAACTCTCTTTGCATTTTTTTATCTAAACCTAAAGCAGCTGAAAGAACGCCCGAACCAGTATAAGGAATATTCAATATTTCTAAAACTCCTTGAAGACAACCATCATCACCATATTTGCCATGAGTAACTAAAAAAGCTAAATCAATTAAATCTTTTAATTCTTCAATAAAAATTCTTTTTGCTCCTTTTATTTGTAAATTTTCTTCAATCTCTTTGCAAGTGTTGCGAATAATTAAACCTTCTGGAATTTGCCAGAATCTTAATTGAGAATCCCAGAAAATGGCAATTGGAATAAATTTTGTCCGATCTAAATGTTGATAAACATGCCGACCACCAGCTAAAGAAACTTCTTTTTCTGATGATTTTCCACCAAAAATTACACCAATTCTAAATTTCTTATTTTCCATATATTTTTAAAAAAATTCTCCTATACTATTTTACGCGGCCGCTTTAAATAGTTTAGTTAGGATTTTTATTTATAGATTCTTGGTAAAAGTGGATTAATTCGGGTTACTATTTCATAATTGATTGTTCCAATTTTTTCAGCCAGTTCTTCAGCGGTAATTTCTTCATTACCTTGTTTGCCGATTAAGACTACTTCATCTCCAATTTTAACATTAGGAATTTTTGTTACTTCAACCATTATTAAATTCATACAAACCCGACCACGAATTTGAGCTCGCCTTCCCCGAATTAAGACCTGACCTTTATTTGATAATTTTCGATCATAACCATCCCAATAACCTACTGGCAAAACTGCAATTTTTGTTTTTCTTCTACAGCGATAAGTACAACCATAACCAATAGGTGTTCCTGCTGATAATTCCTTAACTTGAATCACTTTTGTCTTCCAACTTAAGGCGGGTTTTAATTTTAATCTTATACCTTGTTTTTTTTCTAATCCCTTGCTTGTTAGAGCTCCCTTCCAACCAAAAAGATCAGAAGCTAATTTTCGAGTTTCAGCTGATGGCCATAAACCATAAAGCCCGATTCCAATTCGAACTAAATTAAAATAAGTGGCAGGATTTCCAATAGTTGAAGCGGTACAACCAGCATGAATTAAGTCAAAAAAAGAGTCAAGACCAATTTTTTTGTTAATTTCTTCCACCACCCTCTTTAATCTTTCAGTCTGTAAAAGCGTATATTTTTGATTATAAGCCTCTGCATTGGCAAAATGGGTAAAGATACCTTTGAAGGTCAAACCAGGCAATTTAAGGCATTTTAAAACAAAATTTAAGCTATCTTTCGGTAAAACTCCAATCCTTGAGGTGCCAGTATCAATTTTTATATGAATTTTTGCCTCTTTACCTATTTTTTGGCTTAATTTCGACAAAATTTTTGCCTGTGGATAAGTATAAACAGCAAATTCTATTTCCTGACGAAGGGCTTGAATTTGACTCTTAATATCTTTAAGATCCCAATAAGTTAAAACAAGGATAGGTTTTTTAATACTTATTTTTCTTAAGATTAAAGCTTCATCTAAATAAGCTACTCCAAAATAATCAATATATTCTTTAATAATTTTTGCTACACCAACTAATCCGTGACCATAAGCATTTGACTTAACGACTGCCATTAATTTTATTTTCGGCCCAACAATTTTTTTGAATTCTTTCAAATTATTAATTAATGCTGATTTAGAAATTTCTACCCAAGTCAACATAATAATCAAAATTGATTGATAATTTCTGGCCATTTAAAAGTTTTATCTTTTTCTTGATAATTTTCAATGATAGCAATTATTGTTCTTGGCATAGCTAAAGCTGTTGCATTTAAAGTATGGACAAAAATATTTTTGTTATCTTTGTTTTTATATCTAATTTTTAATCGCCTTGCCTGGAAATCAGTACAATTCGAAGATGAAGCAATTTCACGATATCTTTTTTGAGAAGGAAACCACGCTTCAATATCATATGTTGCTGCTGAAGGATAACTTAAGTCACCAGTACAAATTTGAATTACTCGATAGGGCAGGCCCAATTTTTTTACTAATTCCTCTTCAAGAGCAATAAGAAGTTGATGTTCTTTTTGCGAATCTTCAGGTTTAGTAAAAGAAACCATCTCTACTTTCTCAAATTGATGGACTCGAAAAATTCCTTTGACATCTTTACCATAAGAACCTGCTTCACGCCGAAACGAGGAACAAGGAAAACCAACATAACGAATTGGCAAATCTTCTTCTTTTAAAATTTCGTTAGCATGCATAGCAATTAAAGATTGCTCAGCTGTGCCAATCAAATATAATTTATCTTTTTCTATAAAATAAGTTTCATCTGGTGCCTGATCTAAATAACCCATTCCTCTCATTATTTCTGGTTTCAACATCAATGGAGGAACAACTGCTATAAATGGCTTATTACTAATTGCTAATTGTTTTTCTTTTATTATTTTTTTTATATTTTCTTCATTAGTTAGAAAATTAACAGCAAAATTAATAAGTTTTAATTCAAGTAAGGCTACCTTATCTTTTAAATAATAAAAACGGGAGCCAGCAACTTTTGCTCCGCGTTCGGTATCAATTAAATCACCAACAATTTCTAAATATTCTTTAAAATCACCTTCTGGTATTTTTCCAACTCTTTTTATTTCAACATTCCCTTTTTCATCTGGATAAACTGGAACATCAGGAAGGGGAATATTCGGAATTTTAAAAATGAGGTTTTGAAAATCTTCTTCTACTTTGTCTAATTCTTTTTCTAATTTTTTTATTTCTTCTTTTTTTAATCTTAATTCTTCAATCGGCAAATTTTTATTTAATTTTTTTTCTCTTCTTAATTTTTCTATTTTTTTAATTAATTCTCTCCTTTTTTGATCTAATTTTAATAATTTATCGAAATCAATTTTAACTCCTCGATTTTGACAAGCAGTTTTTATTTTCTGAAGATTTTGACGGATAAATTTAATATCAATCATATTTTGGCTTAAGAGTTGGAAATAAAATTACCTCTTTAATATTTTTTGAATTGGTTAAAATCATTACCAATCGATCCAGACCAATACCACAACCAGCTGTTGGCGGCATACCATATTTTAACGCTTCAATAAAATCTTTATCATACATTTGTGCTTCTTCATCGCCTCTTTCTTTTAATTTCAATTGTTCTTTAAATCTTTCTTCTTGATCTAAAGGATTGTTTAATTCTGAATAACCATTACAAAGTTCTAATTTACCAACTAAAAGTTGAAATCGTTCAACATAATTTGGATCATCTGGTGTTCTTTTTGCTAAAGGTGAAAGTTCAACTGGATAATTAATAATAAAAGTTGGGTCTTTAATCTTTGTTCTGACACACTCTTTAAAAATTTCATCAACAATTTTTTGCCAAGACCAATTTTTCTCTACTTTCAATCCTAATTTTTTTGCCTCTTGATAAATCTTTTTTTGTTCTTTCAATTCTTCTAAATTAAGACCAGTAAATTCTTTAATTGCTAAAACAAATTTTTTTCTTTGATAAGGAGGTTTAAAATTTATCTTCTCGTTCCTAAATTTTACTTCAAATTGTAATTTTAATTTTTCAAAAAGATAAAGAAAAAGTTTTTCTATTAAATTCATTAAATCGTTATAATCGGCATAAGCCTGATAAAATTCAATTTGAGTAAACTCTGGGTTATGCATCCAATCAATCCCCTCATTTCTAAAACATTTAGTAATTTCAAAAACCTTTTCAAAGCCACCAACAATTAATCTTTTTAAATAGAGTTCAGGAGCAATTGAAAGATAAAGATTTATATCTAAAGCATCATGATAAGTAATAAATGGTTTTGCTATTGCTCCGCCAGCAATTGGTTGTAAAATTGGTGTCTCGACCTCGATAAAATTTTGTTCAATAAAAAATTGACGAACTGTTTTTATAATTTGAAATCTTTTTTTAAAAACTTCTTTAGTTTCTTGATTAGCAATTAAATCTAAATATCTTTTTCGATAACGAATCTCAATATCTTCTAAACCATGCCATTTTTCTGGTAGAGGCAAAAGGGATTTGGCAATAATTCGAAAATTATTTAAAACTAATGTTTTTTCTCCTGTTTTTGTTTTCATTAAATTGCCCCTGACCTCAAGAAAATCGCCAATATCAATCAATTCTAAGAAAATTTTATATTTTTTCTTACCTAATAAGTCTTCTTTTAAGTAAATTTGAAAATCTCCACTTTCATCAGATAAATTGGCAAAAGTAGCTTTACCATGTTCACGAATACTTTTTATTCTTCCAACTAAACATATTTCTGAATCTTTCAAATCATTGAATTTATCCTTCACTTCCTGGCAGGTATGAGTTCGAAAAACTCTAGCTGGATAAGGATCAATTCCTAAGTTTTCTAATTTTTTCAGTTTTTCTCTTCTTATTTTCTCTAAATCAGTCATAAATTATATTATAATAACAAAATTATAAAATATCAATAATCTTAAATCTCTTCTTACCAGCTGGCGTCTGGATTTCTCCAACTTCTCCTTTCTTCTTTCCTAAAAGTGATTTGCCTAATGGCGAAGCAATAGAAATTTTTCCTTCTGAAGGAGAAGAACTTTCAGAACTAACTAAGGTTATTTTCATCTTTTCTTTATCAATCTCAATTAAAACTTTAGAACCAATTGAAATTGTCTTTTCCTCTTCTTTTTTTGGTTTAACTACAACAGCTATTCTTAAAAGATTTTCCAATCGTCTAATTTCTGCTTCTATTAAACCTTGTTCTTCTTTAGTTGAAACATATTCAGCATTTTCTGCTAAATCACCGTATTCTTGAGCAGCAGCAATTCTTTGAGCAATTTCTGGTCTTTTTATTTTTTTTAAATAATCTAATCTTTCTTTTATTTTTTTGTATTCTTCTTCAGTGAGATATTGCATAGGAAAATAAAAAAGATAGCCCTGTTTACTTATTTTCAACAGGTTAAAATTAAATCTGAATTGATTATTTTATTATACCAAAAATCTTAAGACAAGATATCCACAGGTATGATATAATATATAAAATGTTAAAACTTATTAATCAAAATTTGCGAATTATATTTATTGGCACACCAGAATTTGCAGCAATTATATTAGAAAAATTGATTAAATCTGGTTATTTCCCTATAGCAGTAGTCACTGGACCAGATAAACCATCAGGCCGCAAACAGATTCTTGTTCCTTCGCCTGTTAAAGTTTTAGCAGAGAAAAATAAAATTCCAATTTTTCAACCAGAAAAAATTATAAATTTAAAATCAGAGATTAAAAATTTAGATCCAGATTTAATAATATTAGCGGCTTATGGTCAGATCATTCCAAAAGATATTTTAGATATTCCTCGATATGGTGCTTTAAATATTCATCCTTCACTTTTACCAAAATATCGAGGTCCTTCACCGATTCAAACTACAATTTTAAATGGTGATAGCAAAACAGGAGTAACAATTATTTTAATGGATGAAAAAATAGATCACGGACCTATTCTTGGCCAGAAAAAAATAATTATAAATAAAATAGATTCAGTTGAACTGACAAAAATTTTAGCAGAACTTGGTGGTGATTTACTGATAGAAATATTGCCTAAATATTTAAAAGGAGAAATTAAGCCAAAACCTCAAAATCATTCTCAAGCAACTTATACAAAATTTATTAAAAAAGAAGATGGAAGAATCAATTGGCAAAAATCAGCAGAGGAAATAGAAAGAATGATCAGAGCTTATTATCCATGGCCATCTGTTTTTACTAAAATAAAAAATAAAATATTAAAAATATTTAAAGTAAAAATTTTAAAGATAAATCATAAAAAAGAACCAGGAACAGTTTTTTTGACAGAAAAAAAAGAATTAGCTGTTGCCTGTGGTCAGGATGCTTTAGTTTTAGAAGAAGTCCAATTTGAGGGTAAAAAACGAATAACTGCTCAAGAATTTATTAACGGTTATCCATGGATTATTAATTTTATTCTGAAATAAAAATTTTTAGAATAAAAAATTTTTAAGTTTTATAAACTATTTATGAAATTTCTGATTTAACCTTTCTAGATTTACGATCCTTGTCTCTTTCTTCTAAATATTTCTCTTCTTTTTCTCATACAATCACGGCAATAAATCTTATCTAGCCTTGTTGGATCAGGAACAAAAGGTAATTCTTTAATTTCTGCTCCACACTCACAACATTTAATGTTTAAATCTGAGACATCAAACATCTTTCGTGGCCGAAAACCTCGACGAGTAAAATTTTCATTTCGTTGATGAGCCATAAATTAGGCCTTTTGGAGACCTAATTTACGGCTTTTAATTTTAGTAATTAAAGTCGTAATTTTAGGTTCTCCAAAAATTTTTAATATATTTAAAAACTCGACCATTTCCTAGATTATATCATACTACATTCTCTCTAATGTTTCAATTCCTAACAAGTTAAGCCCCTTTTTTAAAACTTGCCCAATTGCTTCAATTAAAGCTAATCTTGCCTCTTTTATTTTTTTTGGATTTTTCAAAACTGGATATCGATGATAAAAAGTATTAAAAGTTTGCCCTAATTTTAAAAGATAATTTGCTAAATAAGAGGGATTATAGAAGAAAATTGATTTTTCTAAAACTTCAGGAAAATCAAAAAGTAATCTTAAGAGTTCTATTTCTTCTTGTTCTTTCAACATTGAGTAGTCAATTGTTTTAAATTTCAAGCTTAAGATTTTTGATTTTTTAAATATTCCTTTAATTCTGGCATAAGTATATAAAAGATAGGGTCCTGTTGCTCCTTCAAAAGAAATCTCTTTTTCCGGATCATAGTTAATATTTTCAGATGGAGAAAATTTAAGAAAGAAAAACTTTAAAGATGCTAAAGCGATTTTTTCTGCTCTTTCTTCTAATTCAGAAGGTAAAATATCCTTTTCTCTTTTTAAAATTTCACCTTTAGCTATTTTTTTAACCTCGGAAAGAAGATCGTCAATTTCAACAACTTTTCCTTCTCTTGATTTCATTCTGCCAGCAGGTAGAAAAACTAAACCATAAGAAAGATGATAACAATTTTTTACCCAATCAAATCCAAAAATTTCTAAAATTTTAAATAAAACTTTAAAGTAATTTTCTTGTTCTGAGCCAACAACATAAATAGATAAATCAGGTTTAAATTCATCATATTTTAATTTAGCCAGCCCAATATCTTGAGTGATATAAATACTTGTTCCATCAGCTCTGATTAAGACTTTTTTTCCTAAATTATAATTTGTTAAATCAATTTCGATTGCTCCATCTTCTCTTTTATAGCAGAGATTATTTTCTAAAGCCTTTAAGACAATTTCTTTACCAAGTTTATAAATCTCACTTTCATAATACCATTTATCAAATTCAATACCTAATTTTCTATAAGTTTCTTTAAATCCATCGATTGCCCAGCTATTCATTTTTTGCCAAAGCTGCCAGACTTCTTGATTTCCTTCTTCCCATTTTCTTAACATCTCATGAGCTTCATCTAAAAGATGTGGGTTTTCTTTAACTTTTTCACCAAAAAGAGTATAAAATTTTCCAACAAAATAATCACCTTTCATTTTCTCAGTTTCTGGTGTTTTACCTTCACCCCATTTTTGATAAGCCAACATTGATTTGGTAATATGGATTCCTCGGTCATTAATTAAATTTGCTCTGATAACCTTATAGCCAAAATTTTTAAATAAATTAGCTAAACTCATTCCTAAAAGATTATTTCTTAAAATACCTAGATGTTGTGGTTTATTAGTATTTGGTGATGAAAACTCTATTATTACTGTTTTGCCCTCGCCTATCTTTGACGAAGCATAATTTTCTTTTTCCTCTAAGATTTCGTTTAAAACTAAAGAAAAAAATTTTTCTTTATTGAAGAAAAAATTTAGATAGGGACCAAAGGCAACAACTTTTTCAATTAATTCATTTATTTTAACTTTTGCTGATAAAATTTTAGCAACATCTTCTGGATTTTTTTTGATTTTTTCTCCTAATTTAAAACAAGCCCAACCTAAATCGCCCATTTTTATTTCTGGTGGAATTTCTAATTTAAAATCTAAATCAGTAATTATCTCTTTACCAAATTCTTCTTCAATTACTTTTTTTAAATTAAGAATAATTGTTTCTTTAACTTGAGAAATTTTACTCATAAAGAAAAAATTAATATTGCTGAGATAATTAAAAAAAGATTACTTAAAAAAGATGAAAAAATTAAAAAATAATTTAAAATTTTTTCTTTAGAAAGAAAAACTATCAAGAGAAAATTAACAACTAGAATAATTAAGCCAACTAAAGGCATTTCAAAAAGATAGATTTTTTTGTCAAGACGATCAACACCAGCTAAAACAGAATAGTGGATAATAGTTATTTCTTTTAAATTTTTATAGTTAAGATAAACGAAAAACCAGAGAAAAAGATTGAGTAAAAAAGTAATTGTGATAAAAATAAAAGCTATTTTTTCTTGTTTTAAAAATAATTCCATAATTTAGATTATATCAAATTTGACAAAATTAATCAAATATGGTAATTTAAAATTGTATGGCCCATAAAAAATCAGGAACATCAACAAGATTAGGAAGGGATTCTATAGCTAAAAGATTAGGAGTTAAAATTTATCCTGGTCAAATAGCAAAAGCCGGTTCTGTTATTATTCGCCAAAGAGGAACACCGTTTCGAGCAGGAAAAAATGTCAGGAGAGGAAAAGATGATACTTTATATGCTGTCAAGGAAGGTAAGGTAAAATTTGTTTGGCGAAAAGTTCCAAGATTTACTGGTAAATTAAAATGGACAAAATATGTGGAAGTAGAATAGAGATTTCTAAAATAAAATAGCATGAATAAATTAGTTGTAATTTTAGGTCCAACTGCTTCAGGAAAAACTGAATTAGCCATTAAACTGGCTAAATTTTTTAATGGTGAAATTATAAATGCTGATTCAAGACAAATCTATCGTGATATGGATATTGGTACAGGTAAACCACTCAAAACAAAAAATAAAAAACAAAAAACAAAAAATTTTATTTTGATAAATGGGATACCACATTATTTAATTGATATAGTCAGACCAAACCAGAATTTTACTGTCGCAGAGTTTAAGGAAAGAGCTATAAAAATTATTAAGGACATTCAAAAAAGGGGTAAAATTCCCTTTCTTGTTGGTGGAACAGGACTTTATATTCAAGCAGTTGTTGATAATTTTCAAATTCCAAAAGTAAAACCAGATAGAAAATTAAGAGCAAAATTAGAAAAACAAATTAAAAAAAATGGTTTAAATTGGGCTTGGCAAAAATTGTTAAAACTTGATCCAGAAGCAGAAAAATTTGTCCAAAAAGAGAATCCGCGTCGAATTATCCGTGCTTTAGAAGTTTGTTTAAAAACAAAAAAAAGATTTTCCGAATTAAGGAGAAAAGGGAAACCTCTTTTTGATGTCTTAGAAATAGGAATTAAATTACCACGGAAGATTCTTTATCAAAAAATTAATCAGCGAGTAGAAAAAATGATCAGAAATGGATTAGTTGATGAAGTAAAAAGAATATATCAGTCTCTTGATAATAAAAAAATAAATACTTTACCATCATTAAGTGGAATAGGATATAAAGAAATAATTAGTTATCTTAAAGGGAAAATCGATTTAAAAGATGCTATTGAGGAAATTAAAAAAAATACTCGCCGATTTTCTCGGCGACAAATGACTTGGTTTAAAAAAGATAAGAGAATTGTTTGGATTAAAAATTATCAAGAAGCAAAAAAAATTATTTCCAATTTTTTAAAAAAATAGCCTCAACCGGATTCGAACCGGTGTTTTCGCCGTGAGAGGGCGATGTCCTAACCACTAGACGATGAGGCCATTTTTATTTTATCAAAAATTTAAAATTTGTCTACCTTAATTTATATCCAACCTTTTTCTTGTCTAACTAATAATTTTTCTGCTTTTTCTGGTTCAGCCATTATTTCTTTAATTACCTTTTCCATTCTTACTTTTTGCGAACCCTTAACTAAAATAATATCCCCATAAATAATTTTTTCTTTAAGAAATTTACCCGCTTCTTCTGAATTTTCAAACTCAAAAATTAAATCCTGATGAAAACCATTTTCTTTAGCTCCTTCAGCAATCTTTTTTGCTAAATTCCCTACTGTGATTAAAAGATCAAAATTATATTCAGTTATTTTTTTACCAATTTTAAAATGAGCTTCTTCTGCAAATTGGCCAAGTTCTAACATTTCACCTAAAACAACAATTTTTCTTCTTCCCGGTAAAGTTAAAATTTCTTTTAAAGTTTCAAGAGCAGCTTCAACTGCTTCCGGAGAAGAATTATATGAGTCATCGATAATTAAACTTTTTTTAATTCCGTTAATTAATTTCATTCTTCCTGCTAACGGTTCGAATTCTTTTAATGATTCGACAATTTCTAAAAGATTAATTCCCATTACTAAACCGACACTAATTGCTGCTAAAACGGAATAGACCTGATGACGAGCTATAATTTTTGGCAGAAAAACAGGTATGATATTACCACGATAATTAATTTTAAATTTTAAACCATAAATTTTAATTTCTCCTCTTTCAGTAATTTCTTGATCAAGATTTATTTCTAATCCTTTAAGATCAACTTTCCTTGTTAGACCATAGGTAAAAACTTTTGCTCGAATTTTATCTTTTATTTCTAAAATCTTCTCATCATCACCATTTAAAATTGCCCAGCCTTGTCGTGGTAAATGGGTAACAATAATTTCTTTTTCTTTTAAAATATTTTCCAAACTTTTAAAAGCTTCCAAATGAACAGGAGCAATAGCTGTAATTACGCCAATCTGACAAGGAGCAATTTTTGTTAAATATCTTATATCACCTGGTTTATCAGCAGCCATCTCTAAAATTAAAATTTTTGGAAATTTAATAGGAAAAATAATTTCAAATAATCCTTTTAAGAAAACTTTCAACCAACCAAAAATAGACTTACCTTGACTTTCAGCATTAATAATTGTTAATGGTAAACCAATCTCATTATTATAATTTTTTGGCGAAGCACGAACAAAAAATTTTTTCTTTAAAACTAAAGCAATTGCTTCTTTAGTTGATGTTTTTCCAACACTGCCGGTAATACCAATAATAAAAGGCTTATATTTTCTAATTATTATTTTTGCTAAGAGACCTAAAATTTTTTCGATAAATTTTTTCATAATTATTCTTCTGTTGGTGGTATTTTATAATATTTAAGAATAAAATCAGCTAATTTAGCGAAGGTTGGAGTAGCAGTCCGATCGCTAAACCTCTCTAATTTTGGATTATCTAATTTAACTAAAGCAACAAATCTTGGATTGTCAGCAGGAGCAAAACCACCAAAGGAGTGAATTGTCTCATCTGAATAACTACCAAAATAGGCAATTTGAGCTGTTCCAGTTTTGCCAGCTACCAAATAGCCAGGAACAGCAGCTCTTTTTCCCCAACCATTTTTAACTACTGAAATCATTAAATCTTTTAAAATTTCTGCGGTTGAAGGAGAAATAACTTGACGAACTTCTTGTGGTTTATTTTCAAATATAATACCTTCTGAAGAAACAATTTTTTTAACTAAATATGGCCTCATTAATTTTCCGCCATTGGCGATAACCGCTAAACCCATTGTCATCTGTAAAGGAGTAACTGCTATCCCTTGGCCAAAAGAAGCAGTTGCTAAATAAATTTCTTTATTTTCTGAAAGATTTTTAATGTCTCCCTTTGCCTCAGCTGGCAAATCAATTCCTGTTTTTTCACCAAAACCAAATTTTTTTACAAAATGACGGAAAGTATCTAAACCAACTTTCTGGGCAATAAAAATTGCTCCAGTATTAATAGATTTTTCTAAAACCTCCCTCATTGTTCTTTGACCATAAATTTTTTCACCAGCATTTTTTATAGTATAACTACCAATTTTAACAAAACCTTTATCTTCGTAAGTTGTCTCTGGAGTGATTTTTTCTTCTTCTAAACCAGCAGCAAAAGTAATAAGTTTAAAAATTGAACCTGGCTCATATTGAAAAGAAATAGCTGAGTTTGAAAAAAGAGTAATATCTTTGACTTTGAAATATTCATTAGGATCAAAATAAGGATAATTACAGAGGGCTAAAATTGCTCCTGTCTTTGGCTCAACTACAACAACATTTCCACTTTTTGCTTTATATTTCTCAATCGCCTCTTCTAAAATCTGACATGACTTTATCTGAATTGGTCTTTCAATAGTCAAAATAATATTTGAACCATCCTTTGGTTTTTTAAAAATAATTTCTCTACTGGCAATAATTATCTCGCCAATTCCTTTTTCACCTCTAATTAATCCAGCTTTACCAGAAAGAATATCTTCATAATATTCTTCAAGACCATAGCGACCAATTTTTTTATCTCCTTTGAAACCAAAAAAACCTAAAAGATGTGAAAAATATTTACCATCAGGATAGAATCGATTTAATTTTCTTTCAAAATATATTCCTTTAATTGATTTTTTTTCAATTTCTTCTTTCTCTTTTTCGGAAAGATCGTTTTTCAAAATTTCATAACTGTCATTTTTTTTAGAAATTTTTTCTAATATTTTTCTAAAATCTTCGTTTTTTTCATCGATAGGAATTTTTAAAACTTCGGCTAATTGAGATGCTACTTCGTACGGATTTGAAATCTGATTAGGAATTGCACAAAGATTATAAGTATAAATATTTAAAGCAATTGGAATTTTTTCTTCTCCTTCTTCAACAAAAATTTCTCCCCTTTTAGGCTCTATTTCTTTTTCAAAAATTCTAAGATTTTTAGCTAAAACTTTATATTTTTTACCTTCAATAATTTGGAGTTTGACCAATCTTAAAATAATAATTAGCCATAAAATAAAAAAAATAATCCCTATAAAAATAATTCTTGAAAAATTATTTTTCTTCGGCTTAGTAAGTTTAAAAACCATAATTATTTTTTACTGACAGCTGTTTCAAATAATGGTCTAAGATAATCTACTTTCTCTGTTTTAATGAAAGATGTTAAATTTTTTTGAATAGTCTCTGATGATTCTAGTTTTATTTTTTCTAAAAGAAGAGATTTGTTAATTTTCTCTAGCTCATCTTTCTTTTTTTCTAATTCATTAAGTTTAAAACCGAGACTGACAATCTGATTCATTTGAATTAGATAAAGAATAAGAGTAATAAAAATAAGACCAAGAAGAATAATGTTTAAGATGAATGGATTTTTTAAAACAAAACCAGCAACATTTTTCTTTGACAAGAAAAGACTATTATGACGATTTAATGAAAAATTTTTTATATAAGGAGACATATTTTATTCTAAATTCTAAACTATCTTAAACGCTGCTCTTAATTTTGCTGAACGAGACCGAGGATTATTTTTAATTTCTTGATTAGTTGGTCGAACTGGCTTTTTAGTTAAAATTTTTAAAATCCCTTCTTTTGCTTTTTGACGGAAAAAATTTTTGACAATTCTATCTTCTAAAGAATGATAAGAGATGATCACTAATTTTCCATTTTTTCCTAAAACTTCAATTGTTTGAGGAAGAACTTTTTTTAAATTTTCAAGTTCATCATTAACAGCAATTCTTAGGGCTTGAAAAACTCTTGCTAAAGTTTTAAATCTAAATCGATAGACTCCAAATTTTTCCAAAACTTCATTTATTACTTCAACTAATTGTTTAGTTGTTTTAATTTTATTTTTCCGACGCTTATCTAAGATATTTCTAACTATCGGTTTAGCAAATTTTTCTTCTCCATATTCTTTTAAAATTTTTTCTAACATTTCTTTTGGATACTGGTTAATTATTTCAGCAGCAGTTATTCCATTTTTAGCATATCTCATATCTAAAAACTCGTCTTTCTGGAAACTAAACCCTTTTCCACTTTTTTCCAATAAATCTGTAGACAAGCCAAGATCAATAAGAATACCAGAAATATCTTTAAAATTATATTTTTCAATGATCCTTTTTAAATTAATAAAATTTTCATTAACGAGAATTAATCTATTCTTTATTTTTGCTTTTTTATTCTTTATTTTAGTTAATTCATCAATTGCTTCTTTTGATAAGTCAATACCCAATAGTTTTCCCTTCGGTTCTATTAATTTTAAAATTACAAATGCATGTCCTCCACCACCAATTGTACAGTCAATAAAATTTTGATTTGGTTTTGGTGAAAGATAATTAATAACTTCTTTTAAAAGAACAGGAATATGCATATTTTATTATTTTTAAACTCCAATTTCTCCTAATGTCTCAGCAATATCCTTACTTTCTTTTTCAGATTGTCTTTTATATTCTTCCCATTCTTTTTCATCCCAAATTTCTAAGCGATTATATAAACCAGCAATAACTACATTTTTTTTAATCTTAGCGTATTTTTTTAAATAATCAGGCAAAATTATTCTTCCTTGAACATCAAGTTTTACATCCATTGCTCCAGCTAGCATTAATCTGGCAAAAGCTCTTGTTTTTGCTTTGCTAATTGGCAGTTGAGATAGTTTTAAAGCTAATTTTTCCCATTCATCTTTAGAATAAAGGAAAAGACAATTATCAATTCCTCTTGTTACTACTACTCCCTTTTTTAAATTTAACCGAAATTTTGGTGGTATAGACAACCTTGATTTTTCATCTAATTTGTAGTGATACTCACCTATAAAAGGCATAGTAATTTTCTAAATTACATAATTTTCCACAAAAACCGAGATTTTTCCCCACATTTATCCACAATTTTACACTTAAATACACTATAAACCATTTTTCTCCACTAATCAACTTAATTCTGTGGATATTTTGTGGATAAAAAAATTAACCCTTTAAAGGTTTAACTTTTACTTAAGTTAATACACTTATTTATCAGATCTTTTTCTTTCTACTTATAGTAATATTTGGTTCTTTATCATAAATCGGTAAAATTATTTTTTTCTTTAATTTTTTTATCCCTATTTTGATTGCCTCTTTTATTGTTTTTATTTTGTTAATCTTTACTAAACTTAATGGAATATTTAAAAATCTACCAAAAATATTAGTCATCGTTATTATTTTTCTTGATTGAGTAAAAGACAAAGAATTAGAAATAATAATTACACCTTGAAAGTCTTTAATTTTTATTTTATATTTTTTTATAATTTTTGCTATAATCTTTAAGAAATTATCTCTTTCATCTTTTAATAGAAAAGAAATAAGTTTTTCTTTTTTGACTAAAATTATAGAATGTGGTAAAATTCCCTTGTTGATAACTAAATACATATTATGATCGATATTTCTAAAATTTGTTTTTCAAATCCTAAGAAAACGAATTCTTTTATTAAAACCGATCATTTTTTTCCTTCACAATCTACAAAAAAGATTTTCGGCGAACTTATCTCATTAATTGAGATAGAAATTCCTAAAAATTTAAACAAAGAAGGTTTTAATTTAGCTAAAGAAATCTCAGAAATTATTATTAACGGAATTAGAACTAATTATTATAACCCAGAAAAATTAAAAGATGAAGAGAATCCAGAGATAATTTTTGAAAATTCTTTACAGAAATTGAATCGATTGATCTATCAAGAAATAATTGGTTCAAGATCAATTGAGTCAATAATTAAAAACCTTAATGCAGTAATTGCCCTTATTCATGAAGAAAGAGTTTATTTTTCACCAGTTGGCTCAGTTCAAGTTTTTATTTTAAAGAAAAACAAAATTATTGATTTAATGCCAAAAGAGAAAACTATTTTTACTCCTTCAAAAATTTTCTTCCAGATTGTTAGTGGTACTTTAGAGAAGAATGACTGTTTGTTTTTCACAACTGCTAATTTTTTAGACTATTTTGTTTTTGAAAAATTAAATAATATTATTTTGAAATATTCAGTTAGTGAAGCAACAAAAAAATTAGAAGAGATTTTAGAAAATTTAAAAGATAAAATCTCTCTTGGTGCTTTTATTCTAAAAAGAATTGAGAAAAAGATTCCAAAAGAAATTCCTGTTGAAGTTGAAAAAATAGAAAAAGTTCCAGTTAAAATTACTGTTCAGTCAGCTGAAGAAAAAATCAAAGAGAAACCAATAATTCAAGAAATAAAGAAAGAAGAAAAACCACCAATAGAGAAACCAAAAATCAAAATAGAATTTCCAATAAAAAAAATTTCTTTTCCTCGAATAAAAATAAATACTTTTTTGATTATTATTTTAATTATTTTCTTAGTTTTGACTCTAATTAAAGGACAGATCAAGGAAAAAGAAATGGCTAAATTTTTACTTGCCTTTCAAGAAATTCAAACAAAAAATACCTTACTTGAAGCAAGTATTGCTTATAAAGATCTAAAAAAAGCTAAATTTTTAGCTGAAGAAATCAAAAATAAAATCACCTTAATTCGAGCAAAGACAAAAATAGAAAAAGAAATTTTAGAGAATCTTAAAAAAGCTTTTGAAGAAAATATAGATAAACTCTATGGTTTTGAAAGAATTAGAGAACCAAAGATATTAATTGATTTCTCATCATTAGATAAAAACGGAGAATTTACTGGATTAACCCATAAGAATGGATATTTTTTTGTTTTTAATCAGAGGACAAAAGAAATTTATGAATTTAATCAGAAAACAAATAAAATTTCTCCTTTGGTAAAAACAGATTTAATTATCCAAAAGATAATTAATTACTCTTCTGAGGAATTAATTTTAATTGGTCAAAATGATATTCGATTGTTTAATATTAAAAATAAAAAGATTTCCCCTTTGAAAATAGAATCAACAACAAAAGAATTAACAATTAATGATTTAACAATCTATGAGAATAAACTTTATATTTTAGATAAAAAAAATAATCAAATTTTTAAATATCTGAAAGTTGAGTCTGGTTTTGGTAGAGAAACCAGTTGGTTAAAAGAAAAAGTTGATTTAAAAGACATTGTTTCTTTTGTTATCGATGGCTCAATTTATCTTCTAAAAGGCGATGAAATTCTGAAATTCTATTTAGGTAAAAAGGTTAATTTTAACCTAGAAAATGTTTATCCTTCTTTAGAAAAAGCAAAAAAGATCTTTACTGAAATAGATCTTAAAAATATTTATCTTTTAGAACCAAAAAATAAAAGAGTTTTGATTTTTGAAAAAAATGGTAAATTTGTTAAACAAATTACTTCTGAAAAATTTACTGATTTGAAAGATTTTATTGTCGATGAAAAGAAAAATAAAATTTGGCTTCTTAATGGTTCT
Source organism: uncultured Patescibacteria group bacterium (assembly GCA_938030745.1). Classification (GTDB taxonomy): domain Bacteria; phylum Patescibacteriota; class Patescibacteriia; order UBA2591; family CALHIP01; genus CALHIP01. The sequence goes on from CALHIP010000008.1 coordinate 51,284, forward strand.
CAAATTTTTTCTCTTGATTTGAATAAATAAAATTATTTAAGAAATTTTTTTAAAATTTTTTCAACTATTTTCGGATTTGCCCTACCTTTTGTTGCTAACATTACCTGACCAACTAGATAATTGATCGCATTTTTTTTGCCTTTTTTATAGTCAGCTACCGCTTCGGGATAATTCTCTAAAACTAAACTTACAGCATTTTTAATTTCTTCTTCATCAGTAATTTCCTCTAATTTCTCTTGAGAAAGAATTGCTTCAGGAGATTCACCAGTTTCATACATTTTTTTTAAAATATCTTGAGCAAATTTATTTGAAACAATTCTTTTTTCAATTAAAAAGAGATAAATAAAATCTGAAAAATCTTCCGGTTTAATTTTTTCTAAAAATTTCCCGCCAAGGGTTGTCTCTAAACCAAAGAGTCGAGTTAGCCAATCACCAACTTTTTTAGCTAACTTCTTTTTTTCATTTTCTAATACCTCATCTCCTTCAATTACTTCTTTTAATTTTTCTTCTAATAGACTCATTACTTTTTCAACATAATCAGATAAATCCTTTTCTTCAGTCAACATTTTTGCATAAAGAGGAGGAAATCCATATACTTCTATAAATCTCTTTCTTTTTGCAGAAGGCAATTCTGGTAATTGACTTCTTAATTCTTTAATTAAATCATCAGAAATTTCCAAGGGTGGTAAATCAGGTTCAGGAAAATAACGATAATCTTCAACTTCCTCCTTGATCCGCTGTTCGACAGTTTTTTGAATTTTTTCGTCCCAACCGCGTGTTTCTTGAATAATTTTTCCTCCGCTTTCCAAGATTTTTGTTTGTCTTTTTATTTCATATTCAATTGCCCGCTCGACAGCACGGAAAGAATTTAAATTTTTTATTTCTACCCTTACACCAAGAGAAGGAAAATTATTAACCGAGAGTGAAATATTTACCTCACACCTCATCTCACCTTTTTCCATATTTGCTTCAGAAATCCCTAATGTCCGAACAATTCGCTGAAGCTCACGACAAAATTCTTTAGCCTCCCTAGCTGAATGAATGTCTGGTTCAGTAACTAACTCTAAAAGTGGCACACCTGCCCGATTGAAGTCAATTAAAGTTTTATCAGAAAAATGATAAAGTTTAGCTGTATCTTCCTCTAAGTGAATTTCACGAATCCGAATTCTTCTTCCATTAATTTCTAAAAAAGCATTTTTTACCAATGGCATCCTCTTTTGTGAAATCTGATAGCCTTTTGGTAGATCGGGATAAAAATAATTTTTTCTTTCAAAATAATTTTTTTTCTGAATTTCGCCATTTAAAGCTAAACCTAAAAATAAAGCCATTTTTACTGCTTTTTCATTTAAGATTGGTAAAGTTCCAGGATGAGCTAGACAAATTGGACAAACACTAGAATTTGGCGCTGCATCAAATTTCGGATTTTCACAATAACAAAACATCTTTGATTTAGTCGCTAATTGTAAGTGAATTTCTAAACCAATATTGGCTTTATATTTCATAAATTATTTAGATATATTTTTTGACAATTTCCCAAACTTTTTTAGCAATTTCTTTTTTAGGTAAAACTTTTCCATTTTTAGTACAGTTGACCAGTTGCCAACCATATTTTTTGACAATGAATGAAGCATTTTTTTCCACTAATTTTAAAAATTGAATATTTTTTTCGTGTTGATCAAACTTTTTTCCTTTAAGGTAGCGCCGATTTTTCTTTTTCTTTAAAAGCTTTCTTCCTAAATGATGGGGAGCTTTAAGATATAAAACCAAATCTGGTTTTGGTAAACAAAAAAAATTATATTCTACATCTTCAAGCCATTTTAAAAATTTTTCTCTTTCCTTCTTTTTTAATTTCACGCTTTGATATAAAAAATTAGAGGTTGAATAACGATTAGCAATAATTATTTGTTTTTTTAAAATTTTTTTTATTTTTTCTTTTACTTGCCACCGATCAAAAGCATAAAGAAGAGAAGTAAAATATGGATTAACTTCTTCAATTTTTTTAAATTCACCCCGAAGATACATAGCAACAATTTTTCCCCAGAAAGTCTGATATTGAGGAAAGTCAAAAATCTTAACTTTATACCCTTCTTTTTTTAATTTTTTAGCTAAAAGACTAGTTTGTGTTGCTTTCCCAGTTCCATCTAATCCTTCAAAAACAATGAGTTTTCCTTTCATATTTTCATAAATTTAATTAATTGGGGATGAACTTTTTTTATTTCTTGATACATTGCCTTGGCAATTTGACAATAAGAAGGATGAGCTTTTGAAGAGGTCCTTAAAGGAATTAAATGATAAAGTTCGCGGAGATTCAAAGTCATAAGAAATCTTTTGCGGAAGGCTAATGGTAAAACATAAGGGGCCTCTTCTTTAAATTTTTTTGAGATCTTTAAAAAAGCTGAGCTGGCTTCCTCCATTTTTTCTTCAAATTCTTTTTTGAAACCATATTTAGAAATTTCTTCAGGAATTATATAACCATAATCAATTCCCAACTCCTGATTAGTTTGAGTACACATTCGATGTCTTTGTAAATCGCGGAAAGCACCATAATCTAATAAAATATCAAATGTATAAGTAGTATGTTCAAATTCTCTTAAAGGAAGATCATGAGGTCCTCTATTTTTCATTGCCTGATTTAGAATTTTTTCTTTTTCTTTTTTACTCATTTTTCTAACTTTGTTTTTTATTTGTTGATAAGACAATTTTGAAAAACGATAAAGAAGGGCAACTAAAATTCTTTCTTCGGCATCTTTATCGTATTTAACAAGTTGAACTGGTTTCTCTTTCTTTATTTTGATATTTGAAAATAAATTTGTCGCCAATCTTTTAAAACTTTTACTTGTTTCTATTAAATAAGGATTTGGCTCAACGTATCTAATAAGAGTTGGAGTAATTTTTAAACCAGCAGTTTTTAATTCTTGACCAATCTCCTGGAATTCTTCTAAAGGTGAAGAAAGGAGTTTTTTAATTAAATGGGCTAAAGAACGAGCGTTAATGGTCATCCCCAAATTTGTCAATGTTGAAGTTGGTAAAATAACTCTAACAATGTCACAAGTTTTTGCTTTACATGTTGACTCATATAAATTTTCGGCCATTTCTTTTGGCCGAGGAAACTCCTTTTTTATCTGGTGATTAATTTTCTCATAAAGATAAAGATAAAAATTGATTAAATTTTGACAAGTTTTTTCATATAACTCCTTAAATTCCGAAGTTAAAATTTTTTTTGGTCGATAAAATTTATCTTTTTCAAAAACTTGGTATCTTGTTGATTTCTCGGTAAATGAAGCAAGCCGGGTATCTTCAATAGCTTTAGTAGCTAAGATAGAAACATTTTCTATAGCTAAAGATAAAACTGCATGTTCAGCAATAGATGAATGACCAAACCCTAAGACCCATTTTTCATGAAATTGAGAAGATTTTTCCGTTGTTAATTCTTTAGCAATTTCATCAAAAGGTAATGGTGAACGACTACATTTAGCAAATGTTACCGCCCTTACTTCTGGCGGTAGATCTTTTAAAGGATAGATCCGACGCTTATAATTCATAAATTAAAAAATCACTTTAGCCAGGAATAACGAAAATATTTTTCATAGACGATCTATTTATAAATTATTTAAGTATAATTTATTTAAGCAATTTTTTCAATACATCTACCTTATCTGTCTTTTCCCAGGTAAAATTTTTTTCCTCACGACCAAAATGGCCATAACAAGCAGTTTGACGAAAAATCGGTCTTAAAAGATTTAATTGTTTTATCATTCCAGCTGGTGAAAGATCAAAAACTTTTTCAATTGCTTCAATAATTTTCTTTTCCTCAACTTCAGCTGTACCAAAAGTATTTAAAGAAATTGCCAAAGGATATGTTCCGCCAATCACAAAAGCAAGTTGGAGTTCACATTTTTTGGCAATTTTAGCAGCAACAATATTTTTACAAATGTATCTAGCCATATAAGAAGCAGTTCGATCAACTTTAGTCGGATCTTTACCTGACCAGGCACCTCCACCATGAGCACAAGCTGAACCATAACCATCAACTTCTGTTTTTCTTCCACTCATTCCTGTATCAGAAACTGGACCACCAATAACAAAACGACCAGTGTTGTTAATATAAAATTGAGTTTTTTTAGTTAAATATTCTTGACAAACAGGTTTAATTACTTCTTTAATAATTGCTTCTTTTAAAATACTCATTTTTACATTTGGCTCATGTTGAGCAGCAATAACAACACTGGTTAATCTTTTTGGTCTACCATTTTCATATTCAACAGAAACCTGAGATTTACCATCTGGTCTTAAAAAATCTAAAATTTTCTTTTTTCTAACTTCAGCCAATCTTTTAGTTAATCGATGAGCTAACAAAATTGGTAAAGGCATCAATTGAGGTGTTTCATCAACAGCATAACCAATCATTATTCCTTGATCGCCAGCTCCTTGTCTTTTCGATCCAGTTTTTCTGACTCCGCGAGCAATGTCTGATGACTGTTCAGCAATAGTATTTAAAACAGCAACTGTTCGATAATCAAATCCATATTCTGGTTTTATATAGCCAATATCTTTTAAAACATCACGAACTAAATTATTCTGATCAACCCAGGCTGAAGTAGTAATTTCTCCACCAACAATAACATAACCTTTTGAGGTGAAAACTTCGCAAGCAACCCTGGCATATTTATCCTGCTTTATAATTCTATCAAGCATTTCATCAGCAATCTGATCACAAATTTTATCCGGATGACCTTCAGTTACAGATTCTGAAGTTAAAATGTAATTTCTTTTATTTGGATCATTAATCATAGGATTAGTTTTTATTTTGCTCCTTTACCTAAAATAATTAATGGGATAGTTTTTAAAATTATCTCAAAATCTTTGAAAATTGTCCAATTCTCAAGATAATAAAGATCAATTTTTGCTTCCTCTTCAAAAGGCAAATCAGAACGACCATAAAGTTGAGCTAGACCTGTTATTCCTGGTTTGATAAAAAGAAGTTTCTTTTGATATTTTTCATAAAGTGCTACTTCTTCTGGCTCATGTGGTCGAGGTCCAACTAAACTCATTTCACCTTTAATAACATTAATAAGTTGTGGCAACTCATCGAGGCTAGTCTTTCTTAAAAATTTGCCAAATCTTGTAATTCTTGGATCATTTTTCATTTTGAAAAGCGGTCCCTTTCTTTCAGAAAAAGGAAGGAGATCTTTTTTCATTTTATCCGCATCTTTAATCATTGAACGAAATTTCAAAATAAAAAATTTTTTACCTTTTTCACCAACCCTTTCTAATTTAACAAAGACAGGTCCTTCTGAATCCAATTTAATAATTATTCCAAGAATAAGAAATAATGGTAAACAAAGAATTAAGAATAAACTAGCAAAAACAATATCAAAAATTCTTTTTGCCACCTTCCCCCAACCTTCTAAAGCAGTCCTTTTAATAGAGATTAAAGGCAAACCAAAAAATGTTTCTATTCCGACATTTCTCATTTGAGCATCAAACGGATCTGCTATATATTTAAAATGCAAATGAAAATCATCAGCCAAACTTAATAGTCGCCACCTTTCTTTTCTTTCTATTGATGGATCTAAAAGAATAATTTCATCAACCTGATTTGATTTTTCTTTTAAGAAATCCTCGTTAAGATCTGATGGATTTTTAAACCAAGCAATTATCTGATAGCCAAAATTTGGATTGTTAGAGATAAGATCAACAAAATCTCTTGCTAATTTAGCTGAACCTAGACAAATAATTTTCTGAAAAATTTTTGCTTTTTTCAAAATACTTTTCCAAATAGATCGAAAAATTTTTCTTCCTAACCAAACATAAAAAATTGAGAAAAACCAGCCAGCTAAAACAATAAATCTTGAAGAAAAAAGTTCTCGACTAAAAAAAATTACTAATATGATTATCAGTATTGCTGAAGAACAGGAGAAAAAGATTTTAGTAAATTCTTTTTTTTGATTCGGAGAATAAAGAGTTGATAAAGCAAAAATTAGAAGAAAGAAAAGAGAAATTAAAAGTGAATAGAAAAAATAAGTTTTAAATGGAATTTCAAAAATAACTGGCCGTAATTCAATTAAAGCTTTAAATCTTAACCAGTAAATTGTTAAAGAGGTTAGAACAAGCATTAAATAATCAACAGGCAAAAGAAGAATTGAAAATATAAGATCTGGTCTGCGCATATTAATTTATATTATACCAAAAAAACAATAAAAAGCTAGGTAGATCATAAGCCGAATTCTGTACTGGCATTAGAAAATGCCAGTTGATGGTCATTAATCTAGGTTCGAGATTACTCTCGAACTCGAACGGGATTTTCTCCCTTTCACCCGGTAGGGATTTAGCCGTTTCACCTTGGCATTACTGCCAAGCTTACCCTTTTGAAAGGGTAGGTCTGTTCTTACGAACAAACCCGTCTCTGTTCGCACCCCTATCCTTGCGGACGACGGCTGTTAGCCGTTACCTTTTTAACCAACCTTTTAGGTTGGTGGGTGTTCGGACTTTCCTCTCCGATTAAATTTCGGAGCGACCATCTGATCTACCTAGCTTATTATAATTATAAAACAAATAAAATTTTTCGTCAAGTTTTTTGATTTTTTAAAATTTTAAAATCTTCTTCACTATCGATATCTTGAGCAAAAGAAGGAAGATCAATAATTTCAAAATGACAATTTTTTTCTTTTTGAAATTCTTTTTTAATTAAGACAGAACTAACAAATCTTTCCAATTCAGAAAAAGTTAGTTCTTTTTTTAGATATTTTTTAAAAATAAAAAACATTTTAATAATTTTTGGCAGAAGAAAAAATATTAAAGTTGGATACCTAAAAAAGAGAAAAACTGTTTTAATAAGCATTGAAAAAAAACGGAACCAGGAAGTTGTTCTTTTTTTTCTTGTTGGTCGAAGTAAATCGGTCAGAAAATAAATTATTTTCTTATTTAAATGGTTTGGTCGAATGATAAAGAAATTATAAACAAAAATATAAGGAGAGAAATGATTTTTTTTATTTTTTTTAAAAAAATCTGGCTCTCTTTTAATTTTTATAAGATTAATTGGTGTAAAGCCGGAGATGATATCACAATCTAAATATGGTTCTATTTTAAGGAATAATTTTTTAAAATCATCACTTTTAGGCAAAATATCAAAAGTAGTAATAGCAATCTGAACATCTTGATCAAAGTTTTTTTCTAAAAAATTAAAGATAAATTTAAGATTATCTTTTAATGTCCTTTTACTAATAAAAAATTTAACCCCTTCTTTTTCTTTAAATTCTTTTGGCCCAATTAGATAAATTTCTGAAAAACAATCAGATTCTTTTATCTGTCTAATTAAATAATCTAAAATCAACTCATTATTTATTTTTAACTCAAAAAGTCTTTTTCTAAAAAATTCGTTTTCTAAATCATAACCAGCTAAAATGAAAATAGGAATCTTCATATTAAAAATTTATTAATAGCTTGATTAACTAATCTATCTGCTTCTTTGTTTTTTTCCCTTGGAATATAAAAAAAATTTACTTTTTTAAAATTTTGAGAGAGATTCCAGATTTTCACAAATGCCCGAGCAAGTTCTTGATTCTTAATTTTAAATTTTCGATTGAGTTGGCCAACCAAAAGTTCGCTATCTAAATAAATATCTATTTCCTTTGCTTTTATTTCTTTTGCTTGGTTTAGAGCTTCAATTATTGCTTGATATTCTGCCTGATTATTTGTTTTCTCGCCAATAAATTTTGAGTATCTCTTAACTAAATTTTTCTTTTCATCATAAATGACTCCGCCAATTGCTGCCGGTCCAGGATTTCCCCTTGATCCTCCATCAGTATAAATAATAAGTTTCATAAATTTTTTTGTTTAAATATTAATTTACCAAATTCAATTAGAATTAAATTAATCAATCCTAAATCAATTAAGATTAACCAATCAGAAAAATTCAAAGCTACTGTTTTTAAAAATTTTTGGAAAATTGGTAAATAGATAGCAATTAAAAACATCAATCCTCCAAAAATAACACTTAAATTTAAAAATAAATTATCAAACGGATTATATTCCCAAATATTCTTTTTTAAATTTTTACAACCAAAAACATAAAAAAGGGTTGCTATACCTAAACCAACAAAAATCATTGTTCTCACATAAAATATATCTTTAGTTGTCTGCCAAAGAAATAAAAAGAGAGCTAATAGAATCAAATTAGTGAAAATACCAATAATGAAAATCATAAATCTCATTTGTTTATCTAAGATTGGCACATCTAAACCTCTCGGTTTTTCTTTCATTAATTCTTCCGATGTTTTTTCATAGGCTAAAGCCATGGCAGGTGGCCCATCTTGAATAATATTAACCCATAAAATTTGGGCTGGTAAAACTGGCAGGGGCAAACCTAAAATTAAACTTGTTCCAACTAAAATTACCTCTGTAAAACTTGAAGCCATTAAATAAAGAACAATTTTTTTAATATTATCAAAAATCCCTCGACCTTCTTTAATTGCTTCAACAATAGTTTTAAAATTATCATCTAAAAGAACCATATCAGCGGTCTCTTTTGTTACATTAGTCCCTGAAGCTAAAGAAATGCCAATATCAGCTGATTTAATAGCTGGTGCATCGTTAATCCCATCACCAGTCATTGCGACAACTTCTTTTTTTGCTTGTAAAATATCAACGATTCTAATTTTATGTCTTGGCTCAACTCGAGCAAAAATATTAATTTTATTTATTTTCTTGGTCATTTCTTCGTCAGTTAATTTATCAAGATCTTTTCCTTCTAAAATCTCTTTGTTAGTTAAGCCAATTTCTTTAGCAATCGTTTCAGTTGTTAATTTATGATCACCGCTAACAATAATTGGTCTAATGCCTGCTTTTTGGCATTCTTTAATTGTTTCTTTTGCTTCTTTTCTTAAAGGATCTTTTAAAACAATAAGGCCGACAAAAACCAAATTATTAATATCTTCAAACGAAAGATTTAAAACTGTGGATTCAAAATTTTTATAAGCAAAAGCTAAAATTCTTAAACCACTTCTTGTTAATTCTAAATATCTTTTTTCTATTTCTTGATATATATCTTTAGTTAATTCTATTTCGCCTTTTTCTGTTTTAATATAACTTGACATTTTTAATATTCTTTCTGGTGCTCCTTTGACAAAAATAATTTTTGAATTTTTTGTTTTATGGAGGGTTGCCATCCACATTCTTTCTGAATCGAAAGGAATTTCGTCAAGGCGAGGAAAATTTTGCTGATTTTTTTTATAATCTAAACCAAATTTTACGGCTGATAAAAGAATTGCTTTCTCTGTCTCATCACCGTGAAGAATCCAATTTTCTATTTTTTCATCAGGATTTTCAACGATGACATTGTTACAAAGTAAACCAATTTTTAAAACCAGGTCTTTAAAATTATTAAAAGTAATAATTTCAGAAACACTCATTTTCCCTTCAGTAAGAGTTCCAGTCTTGTCCATACAAATAGTTGTCACTGAGCCTAAAGTTTCAGTAGCAATTAATTTTCTTATTAAAGCCTTCTTTTTTAATATTCTTTGCATACCAATAGCCAGACAAACAGTAATAGCAATCACCAATCCTTCTGGGACGCCAGCGACTATTACTGCTATTGAGGTTAAAAGTATTTCTAAAAATGGTCGGCCTGTGGTTAGGCCAATAAAAAAAATAAACAAAGCTAAAATAATAATTACTGAACCAATGATTTTAGCTAAATTTTCTATCTTTTTTTGAAGTGGTGTTTTCTCTTCCTTTGTTTCTTTAATTAAAGTAGCAATTTTGCCAAATTCAGTTTTTAAACCAGTATTAACCACTACTGCTAATCCTTTCCCTCGACTGACAATTGTTCCAGCATAGACCATATTTTCTCGATCAGCTAAAGGTGTGTCTTTTGGTAAAATATCTATTTTTTTATCTGAAGGTCTTGATTCACCGGTTAAAACTGATTCTATAGTTTGTAAATTATGACTTTTAATCACTCTGGCATCGGCTAAAACTATATCTCCTGCTTCTAAAATAACAATATCACCAGGAACAAGATTTTCAGCTGAAGTAAGAGATTGTTCATTGTTTCTAATCACTTTTGCTTTATACTCAACCATTTTTCTTAATTGATGAATTGCTCTTTCTGCTTTTTCTTCTTGCCAATAACCAATTAAAGTATTTAAAAAAACTGCCATTAAAATGACAGTTAAATCTTTAATTTCTTTTAAAATTAAACAGAAGAAGCCGGCAATGATTAAAATAATAATTAATGGATTTTTAAATTGAGAGAAAAAAATAATTAATTTTTCTGCTCTTTTCGGCTCTGGTAATTTATTAAAACCATATTTTTGAAGTCTTTTTTTTACCTCTTCAGGAGTAAGACCATTTTCATTAGTCTCTAATTTTTGAAAGACTTCTTCTTTACTTAAGGAATGCCACATAAAGAATCAAATGAAGTAAATGATAAAGATTGTATTATTATATTCTTTTTTTAAAAAATAAACAAGTCTTTTTTAAATCTCTGTCAATGTGTTAACACGCTGGATTAGAAAATATAGATTGTTAAAGAAATATAAAGACTAACTTCATTTTTTAGTTATAAGAACTTTTTTTCTTAAAAGATAGAGAATAAAAAACACAATTAAAAAGATAATTAGAGTAATGATTAGATCTAACCAATTTTTTTGGGTTTTAGGAGGTAATATTTCAATTCTTTGATTGCCAGCTTTATCAATAGCTTTTACCTTGATAAAACTTTTTAAAGTTTGATCAGCTAATAAATAAGGACTTTCTGCTCTTTGCCAATTTTCTTTATCTTTATTTTTTGTTTCTGAAACTTCATAGTGATCAATGCCAGTTTGTTTGTCAGTAGTAAAAAAGACAATAAAGTATTTTCCATCAAAAATAGAAGGATCATTTTGGATTTTAATTTCAAATGACTCTGGTGGAATTTTGTCTTTTTCTAATTCTTCTTGCCATTCATTTTTTACTATCAAAGGTTTATCCTCTGAAATGTTAATTAAAGCAGATTTTAGGGTTAATTTTGTTGGTGTACCTAAACCATCGTTTAAAAGAACTTGACTTGTTTCTAAGAATTCTATTTTGCCAGATCCTTTTATAATATCTTTGCTTTTGAAAATAATTTTTGCTAACAAATTGCTTTTCCCAGGATCGCCAGGAATTTGGCCAGTATAACCACCGATAATACCGCCAGCAAAAGAAATAGTTCCTTCATCTCGATTGATTATTGGCTGATGCGGAATGACTGTTAAAATAGAATTACCAAAACTTAAATCAATAACTTCTAATAAATCTTTAGGATATTTCAAATTAACTTCAACAACATTGATATTCTCATTTGGTTCTAAATCTATCCTATTTTCAAGAACAAATATCTCGCCCACTTTATATTCAGCCATTGATGGTTCTAAATATAAAATAGCTGCCTGACAAGAATTGAAAATCAAAAATGAAAAAGCTAAAATACAAATCAAAAATGTAAAAAATTTTTCTTCTCTCTTCATTTTTTTGTTTTTAAAATTTTGTTTTGGTAGATGAAATGTGTGTTTACCCTGTCCAGTAATATAGCAAAATACTTAAATCTGTATAATTGACCTTGCCATCACCATTTAGATCAGCGCGTGGATTTTTTGGTTTGCCCCAGTTATAAAGTAAGATTGAGACATCAACAAAATTAATTGTATTTCGATCCTTTTTATCAAAATCACAGTTTAGATTGGCTTTATGGCATTTTTCAGTTGGTGGTGGTTTAGTCGGTAATTCTTCTAAAACTTGGAAAGACAATGTCTTAGAAAAATCAGTAATTAAACCATTTGGAGCTTGTGCCTTACTTTTGACTGAATGTTGGCCAATTTCCAATGGTGTCGTATCTAAATTATAAAAATAAGCGCCGACTAAATCGGCCTTAGTTTTTTTAATTAAAGGTTCAGTTGGAGAATAAACATAAATGATAATTTCAGATTGAGGAGCAGTCTGGCCCAAAATACCAAGTGTTTCACCTTTTTTAACTCGATCAGTTGTTAAATCAATAGTTGGTGGCAAAAAAATGTTAGAAATAGTTGTTGTTACTCCAGCAGTAATAGTCACAGTAAAACTAAAAGTTTGTGATCTTCTGCCTTTGTTATCTTCAGCCCATAAACTAAAAGTCCAAACTCCGGCTGTAAGATTTGTTAATTCTATTTTAAAACTTGCACCTGGATCAGCAATTGTTGAACCAGCTACTACACCATCTTTTAGTACTGTAACATTAGCCATTGGGTAAGCCATCCCTTGAATAATAACTCTAGTTTCAGCTGGTGGTGGAACATAAACACCTCCGCCACCTCCTCCACCGCCACTGTAACAGCCAGAGGTATCAAAGAGACAACCAGATGTACATCTTAATGTCCCTCCGCTATAACCTAAACTCTGACAAGTTGCTCCACCTAAATCAGTTCTATCGCATTGTTCTCCTTCTTCTTTAACATTATTGCCACAAACACTTATTTTAATTGTAGCCCAAATTGTGGCATTTTGAGCTTTTACATTATAAAAATGATTAAAGGTTAGTCCAGCTAAAATAATCAAAAACAAAAAAATAGAAAGCCTTTTTTCGCTCTTTATTTTCATTTTTGTTTAAATTTAAAATCTACTTTTTCCTAATTCCAATTTGCAGTGTAAAAAATTTTCGAAAAATTGCAATAATAATTGCCACAACTAACATTCCTAAAACAATCTGGCACCACGGAGAGTACATTACCCACAAAGAAAGAATTCGATAATAAATTCCTTCAAAAATATTAGCTGGAGCAACTGTAAAATATAGTTTAGCTGCTGCTGCTACACCAACTGATGTTTGACCGGTTACTGATTTTTTTATTGGATGCCCTTCTAAATAAACAAAATAATTTCCAGGTTTTACTCCTTTTAAAGGTAGGCTCAATTTAATTTGAACTTGCTGAACCTGGCCTGGTTTTAAATAAAAAGTTGATGGCTCAAAAGAAAACCATTCTTTTTTTGGTTTTAGTCCCATCTCTGGATTGGTTTCCTGTCCTTCATGATATTCAACAGAAACTCCGTATTCGCCTGGTTCATCGCCAGTGTTTAGAACTGGTAAAGAAGGTAAGGTATAAATTAATCCTGGCTTTAATGGTTGATCAACTACGATCTTTCCTATTCCTACACCAACACCTATTTTCGCTAATACTAGAATGGGCAAAAAAAGTATTAAACAAACAATCAAACCACTGGCTTGGGCTTTTCTCATATACTAAATTTTAATTGCAAGTTAATTCTAGTTTTTATTTATTAGTTACTAGCTAGCAGCCTCAGCCATAATAGTCACATCAACTTGCTGTTCGGTATAGTATTGAGTAGCAGTGGGTGTGCCAAGCCTTAACTGAATTTCAACTGTACCATTAACAGGAATATTTGTATCCAATGTCTGATAAGAAGTTGTCAAAGCTGTATAATTTGTTGGTGGATTTGAACAATCATAATCTGTGTCATTACAGAATTGATGAGTATATTGTTCATTACCAGGTGTTGAAGCCAAAGTCCAGTTAGCAGAGTTCTGACCTTTAATTTTAAAATTCTCAATCACATTACCATTATTAGTAGCAGTTTGCATCGCATTTAAATCTAAAGTGCTTTTCCAACTATTAAGCGGCATTGTTCCATATTCAACTCTTCCAGGATCAACTGAAACTGAAATATTCTGGGCTGTAACTGTAGCTTCTATTGTGGCTGTATCTGCTGCTTTTACCGTGATTGTCCCTATTGCTAAGCCAACTAAAGCAATTACTATTATTAAAGAAATTAGGCTTTTCATACTCTTTTTTTATAACTTTTTAATAAACTTAAAATTCGACCTTTAACTAAAGTAATTATAGCATAGATTATTAGTCAAGTACAGAATAGTTATCCACAAATATAATTTAATAATTTATTACTGTACTGCTTGGATTGTTACATCAACTGATTGCTGACCAAAACAACTTGATTCAGTTGGAGTAGTTATTTGAAGTTGAATATCAACAGTACCACCTGGAGGAATATTTGTATCCAATGTCTGATAAGAAGTTGTCAGAGCTGTATAGTTTGTTGGTGGATCTGAACAATCATAATCTGTGTCATTACAAAATCGATGAATATACTGATCAACACCATTTTCTGAAGCCAATGTCCAGGTACAACCACCACCAGTAGCATTTTGTCCTTTAATATTTAAATTTACAGTCACATTGCCATCATTAGTCACAGTTTGCATATCTCCATTCGGCGGCATATCACTAGGTAAGGTACTTTTTGAAGTATTGGCAGGCATAATACCGTACTCGACTCGTCCATCAGAAACAAAGATTGAAATTAAAGCCATACTAGATTCCAACCACTCAATATCAAATCTAAATCTTACATTAGTATCACCAGCTGCTTGTTCTTGATAAAGAGCAATTCCTTCGCCAGGCTGTAAAATTAATTCGTCACCAAAGAAAATTTCAATTTCGTAATCACCGTAAGATTGATTGGCCGCACCAGGAACTGTCACTCCCAAAAACCGAGAATCAATAGTGCCAGCAAAATTAACTGTTACTCCACTAATTCTTATTTCAGCTGTTGAAGTTCCAGTACCAGTATGTTTTTTAGGAATATCAGCATTTGAAATTTGTGTTCCGCCCAATGCTGAAGTTATTTTTCTTAAAGTTGCTGGAATATAACCTGGTGCAGTTAAGGTTCCAAATCTATCTGCTCTAATTCCTATTCTTTTGACAACATAATTTTTATTTGAATTTGAAGGATTAAATAAAGTAGCGTAAACATAATTAGCGCTTAAAGAACCATCAACAGGACCAATTGTCATTAAATATTCTCCTTGAGAATTTGGAGTATTGGCTTGATTTACTTCTTGCCACTCAATTAAAATTTTGACCCTTAAATTACCACTGCCTGAAGCTGTGTCATGATGCAAAACAATTCCCTCTCCAGGTTGTAAAATAATTCTTTCATCATTGGCAAACAAAAGCTCTCGATAACCAGTTAAAGAAGGTGCAGCTGCTGCTCCAACAGCACCTGGAGTTTCAAGGCCGATTAGCTGAGCATTAGCTCCTTGAGCAAAAGTAACTGTTGGTCCTGTTCTTCTAATATCCATTGCACTATTTGCTGTTCCTGAATGTTTTTTAGGAATGTTTGCTGCTGTAATTTGCGTTCCACCAGAAGCAGATGTTATCCTTCTTACTTTCATTGGAATATAAACTGCACCCCCAACAGTATCAATTCTCACACTTATTCTTTTAATTATCGCTGTTTTTCCAGAATTTGTTGGATTAAAAAATGAAACATAGTTATAACTTGGATCTGTGCTTCCATTAACTGGACCAGGATCAATTATATATTCTCCCTGGGAAGACGGAGTTGAGGTTGTTTCTTGCCATTCAATTAAAATTTTAATGTAATGATCAACATCACCTGCCGCATCAATATAAAAACCAATTCCTTCGCCAGGCTGCAAAATTAGTTTTTCGTTGTCTTCAAAAACAATTTCTCGATGGCCAATTACTTGACCTATAGCACCAGGACCGTTAACTTGCAATAAAGTAGAATCGGTAGTTCCCAAATAGGTAGCAGAGATTGGTGCCTCACAAATTGGGCCACACCAACGAATTTGTATGGCTGAATTGGGACTTCCAGTATGTTTTTTAGGAATATCAGCTGCTGAAATTAAAATACCACCTGAAGCTGCTGTTAATCTTCTGAATTTAAAGGCAGAATAGGTAGCTAGAGCGTCAGCATCATTTCTGATTGCTAACCTTTTGACAATTGCTGTTTTTCCAGATCCTGAAGGATTAAAAAAAGTATAAAAAGTAGTGCCAACAGGAGCTGCGTATTCAATTCTTGATGAAGCCCAAATATATTCTCCTTGTGAAGATGGAGTTGAGGTTGTTTCTTGCCATTCAATAATCATTCTTACTAATTGGTCAGCATCACCTGTGGCTTCGGAAATTAAAGCAATTCCCTCTCCAGGTTGCAAAATTAATTTTTCATCGCTTTGATGAAAATTAATTTGCATAAAACCATGGGGTTGGCCAGCGA
>CALHIP010000009.1 GCA_938030745.1 uncultured Patescibacteria group bacterium
GGAATGGTCATTGATGCAGTTATTACACCTATTAATAACATATTAAAAAAGAATTATGATTTTTATTTTCTCACGAAAGAAGAGACAACTTATCTTTTAGAGAGTTTAAATTTTGTTCCATTCATTGGATTTATACCACAATCACATAAAAGCAAATTCTATGAAGACGAAGTTAATTTGATATTAGAGGCTGTTAAAATTTATGGAGGTTAAAATGATTTCTGAAAAAATTAGAGATAAGATATTTGAGAAGATAAAGAAAGGTGAGAAGATTGAGTGTGTATTTTGGGGGAATGCTTCTCACGGAGTGGATTATTATCTTATTCTTGATGGTGAAAGATATTACAGGCCTCCAATTAACCAAAAAGAGTTTTTGTCTATGTTGGAAAGCAGATGTTTTTTAAATATTAGAATTGATGATGATGGAAGTATTGTTGACGTAGTCATTTATCCTGTTGTTGCTTCTTATCTTCCTTTTGATTTTTACTTTCTTACGAAAGAAGAGGCGACTTTTCTTTTAGCAAATTTGGAATTTGATTTACCTATTGAATTTATGTCGGAAGTATACAAAAAGAGAAAATTATGTAAAGACGAGATTAGGTTAATATCAGATGGGTATCCAATATATGGAAGGGGGGCAACTTATGAAGGGGAAGATGAAACCAGTAGGTAAAATTTGTTAATAAAGGAGGTGAAAGATGAAGCCAGTAGATAAGTATGGTAATGAAATTAAAGTTGGTGATTGGTTAATAAGTGAAAGATTGATAAAATCATTAAAAAATATGTTATTAAAAGTTGTAAAGATAGATAAAAAAGGAAAAGAAGTTGTATTTACTCTTTATAATTTAGATAATGGAGTTTTATATCCTTTGCGTGTTAAAGGAATATTATATTTTAAAACTTTAAAAAGAAAAAAATGTGATTTTATAAAATTTTGCTCAAATTCAAAAAAATTAGGCTTAAAAGAAAAAAAATAAAGGAGGTGAAAAATGAAGCCTGTTGATAAGTATGGTAATGTAATAGATGTTGAAGATTGGTTGGTATCATCAGATAACAGAAGATTTTTAGAAGTTATTGGGATGGATGAGGAAGAGGAAGTAATTTGGGTAAGGCCTTATTATTTAGAAGGCAGGATTTTACGTCCAATTTTGGGTGAGGTAAAGTCTCTTTCCTTTGATTATTTAAGAAGTGAAATATGCCCTTATGAAAGACTTCTTTATACTTTTAAAGAGTTGGGGATAAAAATTGAATTAGAGGATGAAGATTAAGTAAGCCGATGCGGGCAGAGGTTTTCTCTCCGTGCACTTTTCATACCTTCCTCCGTTTAATTATAGAAACCCCTCCTTTGCCTCTGTCCGCAGAAGTTAAAATTTTTAAAAGGAGGTTAAGATGTTGATAAAAAAATTAAAAAAGAAATTAGACGAAGAAAAGAATTGATAGAATACTCATTTGATAATTTTTGTTTAAAAATGAGAATATTAAAGAGAAAAATAAAAGAACTTTTTAGGAATGACGCAAAGCAAGAAAAAAATCCTAATGATTATAGTTATAGGTGGTATAATAGAAAAAAGTTGTTTGAATTTTGGTATAATAATAGTAAGAAGTTATTTGAAAGAAAAGAATATCGTTCAGCGTGTAGATGTTTTTTGAGAGCCGTTTTGTGTTATTTATTTCCTTGGTTAAGAGAGTTTGTAATATAAAAAAGATAAAATGATGCGGGCAGAGTTTTTCATTCTGTTTTGTTGCCATTGTTTCCTCCCCCTTTTTCTTTTCTCTGCCCGCAAGATAAAGTTTTTAAAAGGAGGTTAAAATGATTTGGTATTTATTTTTATCGGGGCTTTTCTTTATTCTTTTTTTAGGCTATTATGTTTTCAAAAGGGATACTTCTTTTAAAGATAAGTTATTAATCCTTTTCTTATGCTTTATGGTGCTTTTTGCTTATCTATCTGTCCAAGAATACAATTTCCGATTGAAAATAAAACCAAAATACCTAAAAGTTTTAATAAGAAAAGAAACCCTAAACCCCTATGCTCCATTCCAAGATACCGCTTTCTACTTTCCAATTGAACAGCATTCTGGTGATACCATTTCCCTTTTCTTGCCCCAATTAACTAATATAATAATTTGGAAAAGTAAACAATAAATATGGTGATTGGTTTTTGCCATTTCTGTAATAAGCCAATAGAAGTAGATAAAGATAAGAAAGAAAGAGATTTTATTTTTATTGGTGAGAGAGAAAAAATTCTTATTCATAAAGATTGTTATTTAAAAATGTTATATCCTAATTTAGCACAAAGTGAAGATAGAGAAGGGATTAGTGGCCAAAGGTGTTTATCTTGTGATGGCTAAAAAGGAGAGTTTATGGAGGAACTGAACAAATTTTTAGATTGGGTTAAAAAGACAAAATCGGAGAACACTTATCGTTCTTATAAAAAAACGATTGAGATATTTGCTTTTTGGTTAAAGAAGAATAACAAAACTTCCCTTGATATTTCTAACAAGGAGGCGATGGAATTTTATGATTATTTGATAGAGAATTATCCTGCCAAAAGAAGTATTGCCAATCGGATTAGTGCTTTGAAGTCTTTATATAAATATTTGATTTCCATAGAGGCGGTTTCCAAAAATCCTTTTGTTTCCATTCAGGTGAGATTAGAGCAGTTATTACCGAAGCCTTTAACTTATTCACAGTTGAAAGTTATTTTAAAGGAGGCGTCGTTAAAGGATGAGCGTGTTTATTTAGCGATTTTTTCTTTGGTTTCTTTGGGTCTGAGGGTTTCGGAACTTTTGGCTTTAAAAAAGGAGGATTTTTATTTTAATAAGATTTTGAAGGTTCGGGTATTAGGAAAGGGAAAGAAGGAGCGGTATACCATTTCAATTTTTAAGAGTTTTGATGATAAGATTAAGAAGTTTCTTATTGATAAAAAGCCGAAGGAAAGGGTTTTTACTTTTACAGCAAGGTGTTTAGGTTATTGGTGCCAGAAATTGTCAAAGGAGACGGGTATCAAGTTCACTCCGCACACTCTCCGGCATACCTATGCTACTTTGTTGGTCAAAAATAAAATATCTTTTGAGAAGATAAGTAAACTTTTAGGCCATTCAAACATTAATACGACAATGATTTATGCGAAGATTGGGTTAGAAGATATTGAGGATGAGATAAAGAAGATAAGGGGCGATAGGAGTTTGATACCGCTTTCTTATTTAAGAAAGGTTATTTAGGATTTTGATTGCTTTGTTATAGTAGTCTTCCCAGATTTTTCTGCCTCCTGGGTTTTTACCGCCGAGCCAATTTTTTTGGTAATCGTCGTAAGTATAAATTTTTCTTTTTTTAAATATTTGCGAGATGACTTGGACGCAGTCGGCGAAATAGGAGAAGGAGAAGAAGACGGCGATTTTTTTGGTTTTTCCTTCCTTTGCTAAAAAGTAGCCTGATGGTCTTTTGACGAAGAATTCCTCTTTCCATCCCCACGGAAATTTCTTTCCCCACGGCATAAAACCAAAACCATTATTATTGGGTATTAAGGTCGGTTGCTCTAACATTGAAGTGGCAGTTATTGAAGCGATTAACCTTTTATCATTGTTAAATTTTTTAACGATTTCTAATCTATCCAGAAAAGGTAAGGAACGCCACCAGATTTTTTCTTCTTTAAGGTCAACAGGAATTACTCCACGCATTTCCGATAAGAATAATTATCAGATATTACCTTGTTTGAAAGTTTTTAAGAAAGGCTTCCAGATTAAATGCCAAAGGAAATTGGCACAGGTATTTACCCACAGCCACGCCTTAATCGTATTGCTAAAATCCACTCTTAATAAAAAGGCAATTAGATAAGTCAAAAGAAAAATAAATAGATGGCTTAATAGGGCTTTGATTTTCTTGTCATAAAGTTTCAAGGCATCAGTAAAAATAAGATGATAAAAAAGAGGTAAAAAAATACTTAAAAGAATAATAAGCCAAAAAGGAAACTCAACAGGTGGCATTACTTCCATTTCAACCTCCTTTTTTTAAAAGTCCTAAAATAACCACAAATAAAGTAATAAGCCAACCAATAATCACAATTATTAAGGCATTAACTTCTCTTTTGCTTTGAATTTTTTCTTTTAAACTTGCTATCTCTTCGCCTAACTTATTAATTTTTTCCCGATATTCATCAATTTTTTCTCTATTTTCTAACAAAAGTTTCTCAATTAGGTTTAGATAGGCTTCTAATTTTTTTTGGTCATTCATTTTGTCTTTTTCTTTGTTTTAGTGCTTTCTTTTACTTCCTTTAATAGTTTTGATAGCATCTCATAATTTGATTTTATCTTGTCCAAGGCATCCCGCATATTGTTTAAAAGCCCCTCTATCCTTGCTATCTTCTTTTCTAAACTCATATTAAGATGTTATCTCCTGTATAAATATTCTTATGTTATTTGACTGCCAAAATAAAGCACCAGGAAATCCAATACTACTTTCAATGTCTAATCGTGCTGTATATTCTCCTGGTTCTTCTACCATATATTTTAAAGAAAGAGAAAAAGGAATAGCCAAAATTCTTGATAAGGATAACACTTGGTCTTTTATTTTAATGAATTTTTTATCTAATAATTGTTCTCCTTTATAAAGACTTAAATTAATAGTGACTTCAAATTGGAAATCTGGCAAAAGTAAAGCCACCCCAATAATTTCTACAAATCCTTCATTAGTTATTAACAAGTGGCTGGGAGTAAAAGATACTTCTGTTGTTAACTCTCTAATAACATTATTGCCATATCCAGTAATAGTTCTTTCATCAGAAGTTAGGAGTTTTAAAAAATTGCTGTAATGGGCATTTAATTTATAAAAAAAGCCAGCCTGCCATCTTTTGTCTATTTTTCCGATGTTTCCTTCGTTATCGTTTCTGGGCAGAATATTTGGTGTTGGCATATTTGCCTCCTTTTAAACTTAATAATCTAATGGTATTTCTTTTAAAATTTCTTTTCCTAACATTACATAAACGCCTCTTACTAACCTAAAACTATTCTCATAAAAACGCCTTTCACTTTCTGGTGATAAATAAACCTTATACCACCTCATCTGATTTTTATAATGGGGTATAAATTCAATCTCACAACCTTCCACATAATAATTGAATATTTTTTGCCAGGCATTCATTGCACTGCTATTTGTTTCCGTCAAAATTTCTAACCTTATAACCAATTGAAAACCCCAAGGAAAAGTAATCACCTTTCCTCCCTCGGATATAACTGGCGACTGCCATTCTACTAATTTAAAATCATAACTCAATTTTGGTTCATCCTCTCTCATTTGAAAAAGATAATAAAAAACTATTCTTCCATCTTTGTCTTTAACCCTAATCATCGGCATTTCAACATTTATATTTCCCATTTTCACTCCTTTGGTATTAAATTATCACCAATTTTTTCCCAAAATAAATCCCTCTGCTCATAAGTTATTGGCATTAAATCTTGTATTTCATTACTAATTACTTTTTCCCACAATCCCAAAACTCCTTGCGGTGTCAACTCTTGTGGTATCAAATTGTTGCCATCTCGCCCCCAATGAGAAGATAACAAAACCTCAGTTTCGCTAACTGGCATCATAATGCTGGGTGGCACAATCATTATAAAATCTTCCTTTATTTCTTCTAAAACCAAAAGGACTAACATATCACTTCGCCGATAATTTGCTTCTTTAATTAAAGTTGGAATTGTTTTTATCCGATTTTCTTCTTCAATTTTTAAATTTATTTTATGGAGAATTTTACTGATTAAATCTTTTCTTTTTGTTTTAAGGGTGAATATTCTTCTTGGTGTTTGGTAATATTCCCAGAGTTTTTTTGCCACAAAGCGAGCCCAAGCAGGAGTAAAGAAATTGCTTCTTAACTCTAATGTCCTTTTGCCAAATCCTGCTCTTCCTTCTAAAATTCTCTCTCCAAAAGTCTCAATCAAAATCCCATCATAATAAATCCACTCTTCTTCTAAATCTTGATAATCACTGGGATTTAATTCGGGCATTATCCAAGGCAAAGTAGAATAAAATCGTGAATTTATGCCCTCCACCTTCCTATTAAGATGAGGTAAGCCTGTTAAACAAAGATAGGAACCAAAAGCAGTAGCAACTTCGGACAAAAAATTCCTAATTGATATCTCCTCTCCATTATCCCAATGAACAAATGGCGAAATAAATTTATACAAAAACCAAATATAATATCTGTGCTTTCCACTTTTACTTTCTCTTACAATAAAAAAGGGATAATTATCACCTGGAACATTAATGATAATTCTCGGTGCGGAAAAATCTTCATAATCTTGTGGAATGGGTGCTTGGTTTGGTGGGCTTATGTCTATCTCAACCTCACAATTAGTAGGAGTAAATATATCATTAAGTCTAACAATATATTTTTTCCCTTCTATTATGTTTTCGGCTATTGCATAAACATCAGTCCGAGTTAAATCGGATGACCTTCGGGATAAATCTATCAACTTCCAAATATTAGTTTTTCCATTATCTATATAACTTTTTAAATTATATTTCCTAATATAAGGCAAGTTTTGATGTTCACGATATTTTTCGGATATAAAAAAATGTTTTCCCGGCAGATAACAGACAAAGAATTTAGGGTCATTCCAAGGGTAAGGTGGTCGGCAGTCAATGTGCTTTATTTTTTCTTTGAAAGGAAGTTCAATAGGTGTAAAAACTCGGGGAAGAGTGGGGTCACCAAATCCATATCCTAATACATAATCCAGAATTTTTTGGTTTCCCACTGCTACGAAAAAGAAGTTTTCTTGATTATTTATCATCTCTATCCATACATTTAGACATTCAATTTTTCCTAAATCTTTTAAAATTTTTTTGTCGTAATCCGTTTGTACAAACCTCACCCAACACCACTTTCTTGCATTCTCATCCCAATTTAAACCAAAAATATTGATTTCTTCTTCCTGCCCCTTAATTTGGCTACCACCCATAATGATAGAACGATATATAATAGGACTTCCTTTTAATATTTGCGAAAGGGCACAAGCAAATGGAGAAATCTGCATTCCCGGGTCTAAATTCCAAT
>CALHIP010000010.1 GCA_938030745.1 uncultured Patescibacteria group bacterium
AAAGAAAAAACAAAGGAGGAATTGCGATTGAAATATCGATATTTAGATCTGAGGCGGGAAAAAATGAAAAATAATATAATTTTACGTCATAAAGTTGTAAAATTTTGTCGTGACTGGTTAGATAAAAGAGGATTTTTAGAAATTGAGACTCCTTATTTAACTAAAGGGACACCAGAAGGCGCTAGAGAATATGTTGTTCCTTCAAGACTACATAAAGGCAAATTTTATGTTTTACCACAGGCACCCCAGCAATTTAAACAATTATTAATGATTGCCGGTTTTGAAAAATATTTTCAATTTGCTCGCTGTTTTCGAGATGAAGATCCAAGAGCTGATCGCCAACCAGAATTTACCCAATTGGATCTTGAAATGAGTTTTGTTGAAGAAAATGATATTTTAAATTTTATTGAAGAATTATTTATTGATTTAATTAAAAATATTTTTCCTTCAAAAAAAATTACTCAAATACCTTTTCCAAGGATTAGTTATAAAGAGGCGATAGAAAAATACAAAACTGATAAGCCAGATTTAAGAAAAGATAAAAAAGACAGAGATGAACTATCCTTTTGTTTTATTGTTGATTTTCCTCTTTTTGAGCTTCAAGAAGGAAAATTAGTTGCTAAGCATAATCCTTTTACCAAACCAAAAGAAGAAGATCTTGATCTTTTAGATAAGAATCCAGAAAAAGTTTTAGCTCATCAATATGATTTTGTTTGTAATGGTTATGAATTAGGCGGTGGAGCAATCAGAATTAACCAGAGATCTTTACAAGAAAAAATTTTTAAAATTTTAGGTTTAAAAGAAAAAGAAATAAAAAATAAATTCTCTCATTTATTAGAGGCATTAGAATATGGAGCTCCACCTCATGGTGGAATTGCTATTGGTCTTGATCGACTGGTAGCTGTATTAGCTAATGAACCAAATATTCGCGAAGTTATTGCTTTTCCAAAAACATCAGATGCTAAAGATATAATGATGGGTGCACCTTCAGAAATAGATGAAGAACAACTTAAAGAGTTAGGAATAAAAATATGAAGATAGATCTCGGATTAATTGGTGGTTATAATTTAAACAAGATTTTAGAAAATAAAAAATCATTTTCTTTTAAAACAAAATATGGCAGACCTTCAAGTAAAATTTATTTAGGTAATTTAGAAGATAAAAAAATTGCTTTGATTTTAAGACATGGTGAAAAAGGAGATATTTTACCTCACCAAATCAATCACTTAGCAAATATCTATTCTTTTTATCAATTAAAAATTAAAAAAATTTTGGCTATTTGTGCAGTTGGCAGTTTAAAAAAAGATTTTAAACCAGGTGATTTTGTCTTCTGCTCAGACTTCATTTGGTTGAATCCTTACCCATTAACTTTTTTTAAAATAAAACATCTTGATTTAACTAATCCATTTTCAGAAAATTTAAGAAAAAAATTAATTAAGTCAGCAAAAGATTTAAAAATCAGATTTCATCAAAAAGGAATTTATTTTCAGACTTTAGGTCCAAGATTTGAAACAAAGGCAGAGATAAAAATGATAAAAAATTTCGCTGATCTAGTAGGAATGACAAATGCGCCAGAAGTGATTTTAGCTAATGAATTAAATATAGAAATTGCGACTATTGCTTTAGTCAGCAATTATGCCTGTGGTATTTCCAAAAGAAGAATTTCTGCCCAAGAAGTGGAAAAAATAATGGAAGAAAAATTACCAGTCATTAAAAAATTATTAGTTAAATTTTTAAAAAATGAAAATTCTTATTAAAAATGGAAATATTGTCACACAAAATAAAAAAAGGGAGGTTTTTTTAAAAACAGATCTTTTGATTGAAAATGATAGAATCAAAGAGATTAAAAAAAATATCAGGGAGAAAGCTAAAAAAATAATTGATGCTGATGGAAAGGTTGTTTTACCAGGATTGATTAATACCCATACCCATTTAGCAATGACTTTACTTCGAGGTTATGCTGATGATCTATCTTTAGAAGAATGGTGGTTTAAAAAAATTTATCCAGCTGAAAAAAAATTTAAAAGAAAAGATGTTTATCTTGGTTCTCTTTTAGGTCTTTTAGAATTAATTAAATCAGGAACAACTTTTTTTGTTGATTTTTATTATTTTGAAGATGAAGTTGCTAAAGCAGTTAAAGAAGCAAAAATAAGGGCTAATTTAGGAATTGGGATTTTAGATTTTAAAACTTTTGCTTTTAAAAATGTTGAAGAAATTTTAAAAGAGGCGGAAAGAATAATCAAAGAAAGAAGAAACGAATTGATTGATTTTTCATTAGCACCTCATATGTTTCAGACTACTTCAATTGAAACTTATCAAAAGGCAAAAGAATTGGCAAAAAAATATGAATTGATTCTTCAGACACATTTATCTGAAACTGAGGCAGAAGTAAAATATTCTCTTAGAAAATATAAAAAAAGACCAGTTGAAGTTTTAAAAGAAAGAAAAATTTTAGATGAAAAAACTCTTTTAATTCATTGCTGTCATTTAAATAAAAAAGAAATAGAAATTTTAGCTGAAAAAAAAGCAAATGTTTCTCATTGTCCAATTTCTAATTTAAAATTAGTTTCTGGAATTATGCCACTTAAAGAAATGCTTGAAAAGAAAATTATTGTTGGTTTAGGAACAGATGGTCCTTGTTCAAACAATACTTTAGATTTATTTCAGGAAATGAAATTTTGTTCTTTGATTCATAAGATAAAAAACAATAATCCAGAGTTTCCTTCTGCCCAACAAGTTTTAGATCTTTCAACAATCAATGGAGCAAAAATTTTAGATAAGGAAAATGAAATTGGTTCATTAGAGGTTGGTAAAAAAGCTGATTTGATTATCCTTAATTTTAAACAGCCACATCTTCAGCCATACTATAATATAGTTTCTCATCTAATTTATTCAGCCAAAGGAAGTGATGTTGAAACTGTTATTGTTAATGGTAAAATTATTATGGAAAACAAAAAAATTTTGACTTTAGATGAAGAAAAAATAATCTTTGAAACAAATAAATTAATTAAGGGTCGAATAAAATAAGGTAAAAATATGATTAAGAAATTATTAATTATCTTGATTTTTGTCACTTTCTTATTCACTACTGGATTAATTGTCAAGGCAGTGAATAAAAATTTAACTGATACAGCTGAGGTAATGGCCTGTGTTAAAAAAGCGGTAGAAAAACGAGAAACTACTATCCAGACCGCCTTTGATGATTTTACGACAACCATTAAATCAGCTCTTCAAACTAGAAAAAATGAACTTTTGGCAGCTTGGGATATTTCCGAAAGAAACGAAAGAAGGATAGCTATCCAGAATGCTTGGAACAAATTTAGAGAGGCAAAAAGAACAGCTATTAGAACTTTCAATCAAGCTCGATTGACTGCTTGGAAACAATTTACTATTGAGCGAAGAGCCTGTAAGGCCTTACCGACCAATGAGAATCCAGGGATAGATTTAAGTTTCTAATTGGTGAAAGATTCCTCTCCAATCAAACGGATAAAGACCGAATAACGAATTTGATATCTAAAAAGAATTTGTTTTCATTTGTTAATTATTCATGATGGCATGATCGACTTTTATCATTTTGGTAATATTGTTGTGAATGGAAAAAAATATTCTAAAGATCTTTGGCTTGATTTAGATGAAAAGATTCATTTTTGGTGGCGAAGCTCATCTCATGTTATCGAGAAAAAAGATTTAATTGATGCTTTAAAAGAGAAACCAGAAATTGTTGTTATCGGTACTGGTGAAGCGGGTGTGGCTGAAGTTTATCCCGATGCTTTAAATTATTTGAAAGAAAAAAAAGTTAAATTTTTTATCGAACCAACTGGTGAGGCAATAAAAATTTATAATCAATTTAAAGAAAAAAATAAAAAAGTTATTGGCCTTTTCCATTTAACTTGCTAATTATGCTTATTTTTCTTTGGTTTGTCATTTTAATCATTGCTTTAATTGTTTTAGTAAAATCAACTGATTGGTTTGTTGAAAGTTCTGAAAAAATTGCTTTTGCTCTTAAAGTTTCTCCTTTTATTATTGGAATAACAATGGTTGCGATAGGTACTTCTTTGCCCGAACTTTTAACCTCTTTAGTTGCTACTTTAAAAGGGAATACAGAAGTTCCTGTTGCTAATGCCATCGGTTCAAATATTGCTAATATTTTTTTAATTATTGGCCTTTCAGCTATTGCTGCTAAAAGATTGGTTGTTAGAAGAAACCTGATTGATTTAGATTTACCCCTTCTTGCTTCTTCAAGTGTAATTTTTCTTTTTATTATTTTAGATAGAAAAATTAATTGGTTTGAGGGATTAATTTTAATTTTTTGTTTTTTAATTTATCTTTCTTATACTCTTTTTGAGAGGAAAGAGGAAAAACTAGAATTAGAAGGAAAAATTGTTGAAGTTTTGCCTTCAAGAATTGAGCGAAGAAGAAGAGAAGAAGAGATGATTTTTCCAACTTTACTTTATTTTTTCTTAGGAATTATTGGTCTTATCTTTGGTGCTAGATATACTGTTGAATCATTAATTCAACTTTCTCTTCTTTTAAAAATCACTACCTCTTTTTTAGTAATTACTATAGTCGCTATTGGTACTTCTTTACCAGAACTTGCTGTTTCAGTTTTAGCAGCAGCTAAGAAAAAATATGAGATTTCAATTGGTAATGTTATTGGTTCTAATGTCTTTAATGCCTTAATTGTTACTGGTTTTCCTTCTCTTTTTAGAAATTTGATTGTTGACGATTTAACTTTTAAAATTGGTTTTCCATTTTTTATTTTAGCTACTCTTTTAATGATTATCTCCGGTATTTCCCGCCGAATTCACATTTGGGAAGGAATGATGTTTGTTTTGATTTATCTTATTTTTATTATAAAATTGTTTAATTTATTTTAATCTAAAGTTAAATTTATGGCGAAGAAGCTTTTTGATTTAACAAACAAAATTGCAATTGTTACTGGAGCTCGACGAGGAATTGGTCGGGGAATTGCTTTGATGTTAGCTCAAGCTGGAGCAAAAGTTGTTGTTTCAGATCTTAATCTTGAAGAATGTCAAAAGGTTGTTGATGAGATTAAGAAAATTGGTTCTGATGGTTTAGCTGTCAAATGTGATGTGACTAATCAAAAAGAGGTTAATGAGATGATTAGAAAAACTATTGAGAAATTTGGACGAGTTGATATTTTGGTGAATAATGCTGGGATTGCTCCTTTTAAACCATTTTTGGAGATTACTGAAGACGAATGGAACAAAGTTTTAGATGTTAACTTAAAAGGTTATTATTTATGTGCTCAGGCAGCAGCTAAAGAGATGATAAAAAATGGTTGGGGAAGAATTATCAATATTGCTTCAATTGCCATGGGTCAAGTTGGTTTTGGTTTTCCAAATCTTACTCATTACTGTGCTTCAAAAGGCGGAATAGTTGCTTTTACTGAAGCCTTGGCTTTGGAATTAGCACCAAAAGGAATTAATGTAAATGCTATCTCACCTGGAGTGATTGCCACTGAAATGGCAAAACCAGTTCTTGAAGATGAAAAGACTTTTAAAACAATTTTAGCTCGAGTACCAAAAGGTAGAGTTGGCCAACCAGAAGATATTGCTGCCGCAGTAGTTTTCTTAGCTTCCGAAGAAGCAGATTATATTACTGGTGCAACTTTAGTTGTTGACGGTGGCTGGTTAGCAGGATAAAATTTATAAATAAAAATTTATGTATGATGTTATTATTATTGGAGCTGGCCCAGCTGGTTTAACAGCCGGGATTTATACTGCTCGGAAAAAATTAAAAACTTTGATTTTATCAAAAGAACTTTCTGGCCAGGTAACTGAATCCTGGATCGTTGAGAATTATCCTGGAATTTTAAAAATTTCTGGTCAAGAATTGATTAATAGATTTTTAACACATTTAAAGAATTATCCAGTTGAGATTAAATTAAATGAGGAGGTGATAAGAATTGAAGAAGTTTATTCACAGCCGAAAACTTTTAAAGTCATTACCCAAACTGGAAAAATTTTTGAGACAAAAAGCTTAATTATTGCTTCTGGGAAAATCCCTCGTCAGTTAAATATTCCAGATGGAGTTGGTTTTATTGGCAAAGGTATTTCTTATTGTGCAGTTTGTGATGCCCCACTTTATAAAAATAAAATTGTTGCTGTTGTTGGTTCAGGTAATGCAGGGCTTGAGGCAATTCTTCTTTTAGCAAAATATGCGAAAAAAATTTATCTTTTAGATCGTGATACAAAAATTGAAGGTGATGAGTCATTACAAGAAGAAATTAAAAAATTACCAAATGTAGAAATTGTTTTTGAAACTTCAATTTTGGAAGTCTTAGGTGATGAAAGGGTAAAAAAATTAAAGATTCTTAAAAAGGGAAAAGAAGAATTTTTAGAAATTGATGGTCTTTTTGTTGAAATTGGTTCAATCCCATCAACTTACTTTGCTAAAGATTTGGTTAAATTTAATGACTTTGGCGAGATCGTTATTAATCGGCAAAACCAAACTTCGGTCGAAGGAATTTTTGCTGCCGGCGATGTAACTGATGTTCCTTACAAACAAATTGTTGTTGCTGCCGGAGAAGGTGCAAAAGCAGCTTTATCCTGCTATAATTACCTCCAAAAATTAAGTCTAAAATAATCTCCTATATAAAATTTCACGGCCGTGAAAAATTACATAGTAATGAATTTTCTTAAAAAAATTTATCCAAAAAGAGAAAAATGGACTCATAAAGGTGAGCATGGTTATGTTTTAATTGTTGCTGGTTCAAAAAGATATTCTGGTTCTCCTG
Source organism: uncultured Patescibacteria group bacterium (assembly GCA_938030745.1). Classification (GTDB taxonomy): domain Bacteria; phylum Patescibacteriota; class Patescibacteriia; order UBA2591; family CALHIP01; genus CALHIP01. The sequence continues at coordinate 6,761 of CALHIP010000010.1, forward strand.
TTTTTAATGCTGTTTCTGCTTTACGAGCCGGTGCTGATTTGGTCACTATTGTTGGTCCAAAAAGAGCAATGGATATTTCAGCAACATTCTTACCAGATTTGATTTGTTATCCATTAGATGGCGATTGGTTAGAGAAAAAACATCTTTTAAAAATTTTTAAAATTTCTCAAGGTTTCAATTCTTTAGTTATTGGTGGTGGTTTAGGCAGAAATAAAAAGACTCAAAAAGCAATAATTGAGATTATCAAAAAAATAGATTTACCAATGGTTATTGATGCTGACGCAATTCATGCCCTTTCTTTAAAGCCAGAAATTTTGAAAGATAAAAAAGCAGTGATTACTCCTCATATTAAAGAGTTTGAAATTTTAACTAAAGAAAAAGTTTTACCAAATGTTTATGATCGAAAGAAAAAAGTTAAGAAATGGGCAAAAAAATTAAATGTTACAATTTTATTGAAAGGTTATATTGATGTTATTTCTGATGGAAATAAAATTGCTTTAAATAAAACAGGCTCTCCTTTTATGACCAAAGGAGGATTTGGTGATACTTTAGCTGGTATTTGCGGTGCAATTTTAGCCAGAGGAGTTTCTCCTTTTGAGAGTGCTTATGCTTCTGCTTATATTAATGGAAAAGCGGGCGAGTTAGCTGCTAAAAAATATGGTGAAGGAGTTTTAGCTTCAGACATTTTTGAATTTATTCCCGAAGTAATAAAAAATTATGGAAGTTAAAAGAATAATTGTTGGACCTTTAGAGACTAACTGTTATTTATCAATTTCTGATAATGAAATGATAGTCATTGATCCTGGAGATGAGCCGGAAAAAATTTTAACAGAAATCAAAAAAATAAAGATTAAACCAAAATATATTATTTTAACTCATTATCATTTTGATCATACTTTGGCAGTTTTAGAATTAAAGAAAAAGACTGAAGCAAAAATTTTGATCCATGAAAAAGAGAAAGATTTTCTTAATTTTTCTGTTGATTTATATTTAAAAGATAAACAAAAGATAAAAATAGGAAATGAATCATTAAAAGTAATTCATAGTCCTGGTCATACTAAAGGAAGTATTTGTCTTTTAGGTAAAAAAGAAATTTTTACTGGTGATACAATCTTTGAAAATGGTTATGGCCGAACTGATTTATTAGGTGGATCAGAAAAAGAAATGAGAGAATCTTTAAAGAAGCTCTCTAAAATTTTAAAGCCATCAATGGTAATTTATCCTGGACATGGTAATATATTCCAATATAGAAAAATATGCCTGAGTTACCAGAAGTCCAAACAATTGCTAATCAACTTCAAGAAAAGATTGTCGGCAAAAAAATAAAAGCCATAAAAATTAATTTACCAAGATTGATTTATGGAATAAAGCCAGAAGAATTTAAAAAAAGAGTTGTTGGAGCAAAAATTGAGAAAATAAGTCGCCGAGCAAAACTTTTAATTATTCAACTTTCAAATGGTTATTCCTTAGTTATTCATTTAAAGCTGACCGGCCGTCTTTTGTTTAAAAAGAAGTTAGAAAAAGAAGATGAAAAATCGCATATTATTTATGAATTTTCTGATCAAAGTTTTCTTTTGCATCATGATTTTCGACAATTTGGTTGGGTTAAATTAATCAAAACATTAGAATTAGAAAAATATTTTGCTAAAGAAGGTTTTGGTCCAGAACCATTAGATAAAAGTTTTACTTTAGAAAAATTTAAAGATTTATTATCAAAAAAACCTCGTCAGAAAATTAAACCACTTTTGATGGATCAAACTTTTTTAGCTGGAGTTGGCAATGTTTATGCCCAAGAAGCTTGCTGGGGAGCAAAAATTTTACCAACAAGAATCGTTAAAACTTTAAAAGAAAAAGAGATTTCTGATTTATATCATTATCTGATTAAAATTTTAAAAGAAGCTATTAGATATCGTGGTAGTTCTGTAGATGCCTATGTTGACATTGAAGGAAAACAAGGAGAGTATGTACCAAAACTAAAAGTTTATAATCGAGAAGGAGAGAAATGTTTTCGCTGTTTTGGAAAAATTAAAAAAATAACTTTAGCTGGCCGAGGAACATATTTTTGTCCAGTTTGTCAGAAATGATTCCAATGATAAAGAAAATTTTTATTTTTTTTTCAATTTTTCATCTTTTATTTTTCAATCTTGCTTATAGTAAAACTGTTGACTTATATTTTTTCTGGGCTCACGACTGTCCTTATTCTACTCAGATGGCGCTTAAACTTCAAGAAATTCAAACTCAATTTCCTGAACTAAAAATTAATGCTTTAGAAGTTTTGTATAATCCTCAAAATCAGAAACTAATGAGAGCTTTAGCTGAAATTTATAAAGTAAGGATTGATAATGTACCAGTTATTTTTGTTGGAAATTTAGCTGTTCAAGGTGCTGGTTCAAATCAAGTTTTGCAAATTAAAGAAGAAATTAGGCGATGCTCTATTAGTGGTTGTCCATCGCCAATTGAGAAAATAAAAACAGTACCAGCCAAACAATTTAATTTTAAAAACATTACTTTATTATTTGGCGGATTGATTATTTTTTTTATTATTTTTATTAGTGTTTTGAAAAAGAAAAAATAAATGTTATAATATTATATATGCAAAAAGGATATCTTTTAGTCTTTTTAACAGCAATAATTTCTGGCTTTTCAATTTTTATCAATAAATTTGGAGTAAAAGGGATTAATCCTTATATTTATACTTTCTTAAGGGTTATAATAGTTGCTACTTTTTTAAGTGGTTTATTATTAGCCTTTAAAGATTTAAAATCCTTAAAATTATTAACAAAAAAACAGTGGCTTTTATTAATTTTAGTTGGTCTGGTTGGTGGAAGCATTCCCTTTTTACTTTTCTTTAAAGGCCTTTCCTTAACGACAGCGGCAAAAAGCTCTTTTATTCACAAGACAATGTTTATTTATGTCGCAATCTTGGCAAAATTAATTTTAAAAGAAAAAATTGACAAAAAATTTCTTTTAGGAGGAATAGTTTTGTTAATTGGTAATCTAATTTTGCTGAAAAAAATTCCTAGCGAAATAAATTATGGCGATTTGTTAGTATTTTTTGCAACCTTACTCTGGGCAACTGAGAACACAATTTCAAAATATCTTTTGAAAGATCTTAATGGACGCCAGCTTGCTTGGGGAAGAATGTTTTTCGGTTCCCTTTTTATTCTATTGTTTTTATTATTCACTAATCAAACAAATTTAATTTTTAATCTTAATTTAAAACAGATTTCTTGGGTTTTAATCACAGCATTTATTCTTTTTGGCTATGTAATGACTTGGTATTCTGGTTTAAAATATATTCCTGTTTCTCAGGCAACAGCTATTTTACTTTTAGGAGGACCAATTACCACTTTGCTTTCACTTCTTTCTGCTGGAAAAATAGTTTACTCAGAAATTTTATCTGGCCTTTTGATTATTTTAGGAATTATTATTCTTGTTGGAATAAAAGAAAGTTTTAAGGTATTAAAGAAAATTAAACAGCTAATTTATGTCAGGAGTTAAAATTGCTGCTCTTTATAGTTTTCCTCCTTCAAGGTTTGGTCTTTGTGGAATGGGAGAGGAGACAAATCATGAAATTTTTCATTTTTTAATAGGAGAAAGAGTACCAAAAATTAGAAAAATTTTGGAAAGTTTTGAAGGCGCCTTTTTTTATTACAAATTAATTGCTCAAGAAAATAAAATTTTAAATTATTTTGACGAAAAAGTAATTAGGGCTTATTGGCTTGGTAATGAACTTTTAGAAAAAATAAGAATTTCAAAATTAAAAGAGATGATAAAAAATAAATTTAAAAAACCAAAATTGGCAAAAAATTTACCAGACTTTGCCAAACCTCATCATTCTTTTCATGTTTTAGTTTCAGGACCAACAAGAAAAGATTTAGAGATGACCGAAGGAATGAAAGATCTTTGTAAAATTTCCTGGGGGGAAGTTTTAAAAATTGTCGAGTCTGAATTGCCAATTACCAATTTAATAGTTAAATACCAACCTCTTTTGAAAGAAAAAAAATGGTTTTTAGGAAAACCAACAAAAAAGAAAATTTTTTGGTTTAAAAGGATTCTGCCAAAAATAAAATTAGGTGATTTTGTCTCTTTCCACTGGGATTTAGCGTTAGAAAAACTTTCAAAAAAAGATTTAGAAAATCTTAAAAAATATACTCAAGAATCAGTAGAAATTGCTAATTTTTTGTTAAAATAAAAGAATGAAAAGGAAACCAAAAATTGCTTTTTTTTCTTTAACTTCTTGCGAAGGTTGTCAGTTTGTTTTGATAGATCTTGGAGAAAAATTTTTCAATCTTTTAAAGAAAGTTAAATTGATTGATTTTTCTTTGATTGAAGAAATACCATTTCCTAAAGGAAAAGTAAAAATTGATGTCTCTTTTGTTGAAGGTTTGCCAATTAAAAAAGAGGAAGTTAGACTTTTAAAAAAAATTAGAAAAGAATCAAAAATTTTAGTCGCTATTGGAAACTGTGCTGCTTTAGGTGGAATTCCAGAAATGAAAAATTATCAAGGAAAAGAAAGAACAATAAGATATATTTACAAGAGATTAGATGGAATTTTAAATCCTGAAATTAAGGAAATTGACAATTTTGTTAAAGTTGATTTTGTTATTTCTGGCTGTCCAATAAATGGAGAAGAATTTTTAAAATTTGCTAAAGATTTAATAAAAGGAAAAATTCCGAAAATTTCTCAAAAGCCAATTTGTTCAGAATGTCCCCATCAAGGAAAAAAAACTTGTTTTTTGAAAAAAAGAGAACCTTGTTTAGGCCCGATTACTTTAAGAGGTTGTGGCGCAGTCTGTCCTAAAAATAGTCAACTTTGTTATGGTTGTCGAGGAATTTTAAAAGGAATAAATCCAAAAGGATTTTTAGAAACACTTAAAAAATTTAAAAAACCAGAAGAAATTGAAGACAATTTAGAAATTTTTGGCATAAAAGATAATATTGAAAAATTAAAAGCATTATGAAAATTATTATTCCTCATATTCACAAAATTGAAGGAGATGCAGGATTTTGGGCAAGACTAACAAGAAAAGGAGAAGTCAAAGATTTAGAATTTCAAACTCTTTTAGGCTTAAGACAGATCGAGGGAATTCTAATTGGAAGGAGATATTTTGAAGTACCAATTATTGTTTCAAGAATTTGTGGAATTTGTCCAGTCCCCCATATTTTAGCTGCTTGTACTGCATTGGAAAAAGCATTAAATATTAAAGTTTCAGAACAAACTATATTATTAAGGAAATTGCTTTTAGCAGCAAATATCATTTACAGCCACACCCTGCATTTATTTTTTCTTTCTCTGCCAGATTTTTTTGATATTGAAAGTGATTTAGAATTTTTGAAAAAATTTAAAAAAGAATCAAAAGCAGCTCTAGGAATTAGAAAATTTTCAGAAGAAATTTTAGAAATTGTTGGTGGAAGAACAGTTCATCCAATAACTCCAATTATTGGTGGGTTTGCAAAATTACCAGAAAAAGAAAATTTAAGAAAAGCTTTAGAAAAAATTTCAAAAGCAATTGAAAATGCTATTTTCTTAATTGATACTTTCAAAAAAATTAATTATCCAGATTTTAAGAAGAAAACTCTTTTTGTTTCAATTTTTAATGGTAGAGATTATCCTTTCTATTTAGAGAAAATTGTCAAAATTGGTAAAGAAAAATTTACTGTTGGTGATTTTTACTCAACAAAAATTGAAGAGGATTTAAAAAATCCGCCAGTAAAAAGAGTAAAGTTTAAAGGTAAGGCTTATATGCTCGGAGCTATAGCTAGATTAAAAAATAATGAAGAATTTTTAAAAGAGAGTGCAAAAGAAAAACTTGAGGAGTTTAGAAAAGAAAATAAAATTCCAATTAAAGAATTTTTCAAAAATACATACTTTAATCTTTTTTCACAAGCGATTGAGGTTTTGCACTTTTTGGAAATCTCAAAAGATTTAATTGAAGAAATTATAAAAACACCTTTGAAAGAAGAAAAAATTGAAATTAAATTTAAACCGTCGAGTGGACTTTCCGCTCTTGAAGCTCCGCGAGGAACCCTTTTTCATTATTATGAAATTGACAAAGATGGCAGAATTTCCAATTGTAACATCATTACTCCTACTGCTCAATTTTTGCATAATCTGGAAGAAGATTTAAAAGTTCTTTTGCCAAAAATTTTGAAATTAAAAAAGAAGGATCAAATCAGAAAAATCAGATCTTTAATTAGAGTTTATGATCCTTGTATTTCCTGCGCTATTCATTAATTTTCGGGCTGGTGGGAATTGAACCCACTATTTCTTGGTCCCGAACCAAGCGTGGTACCGGTCCACCACAGCCCGTTTTTTTATTTTAATAAAAACATTTCCTTCCGTCAATTTTAACATTCTGATTAAAAAAAATCTCCGAGATAGAAATTTATCTCTCCTTTTTAAATTTTTCTATCTCGGAGTTCTCCTTTTTATTATTTTTTCTCTAAAAGAGAAGCGAGAAAACCGGCACCAAGAGTAACAATAGCAATAATAATGAGATGAGAGCGAGAAACTTTCTCAATTTCACTTTCACCAGTTCCATAATAGAAACCAAGCATCCAGAGAGTCAGGAAAGTTACACCTAGTAAAAATATTAAAACGCAAATAGAAAATAAAATAGAAGATAAGTTCTTTTTTCTGATAATCTTAATTATTCGTGGCAAGCCATCAATAATTATCCATCCCAAGCCACCAACTACTACAGGAAGACCAACGAGAATTAAGATGAACAGTAACCCTTCCATCCAAGAGGAAAAAATCCCAATTAATACACTACAAATTAAAATAAAACTAAAAAAAATTAATATTTTATTTTTCATTATTCCTCCTTTCTGAGCTGTTTTTATTATTGCATAAAATTTAAAATTTGTCAAGAGCATCAAAAATTGCTAAAATTAAATAATATGTTATTTAAAGAAAAAAATATTGAGCCTCCATTAGCTGAACGAATTCGACCAAAAAATTTTGAAGAATTT
>CALHIP010000011.1 GCA_938030745.1 uncultured Patescibacteria group bacterium
AGAATTGCTTCTGGTCTAAGTTTTAGTCTATCTTCTATTATCTTCTTTGATATTAACGGATGCCAGGTTTTTAACCAATCATCTTCCATAGAAAGAATTTCTTTATCACATATATTAGAAAGTATTGTAATTGAATCAGGATAAACCTTCTCAAAAATAGAATAAGGATAGTTAACTCCATAAGAGGAAAGAATTAAAACCGGAATCATTAATTGCTGTTCTTTCTCATCAAGACTATTCCAGAAGTCGTCTATTGCTTTTTCAAAACTTTCACTCCTTTTACTTACTAACAAAACGAGAATGGGAAAAATACCTCCTGCCACTTTAATATATTCTTCTCTGCCATTATACTTTTGTATGTATCTTTTCGCTTCATTATCTTTCAAAGCAATTTTAAACTTTTCAAAATTGTAAGTAGCAAGATTCTCTTTTACCTTAAGTTGCCATCGGGCAGTCTGTTCAACTAATACCATTATTATTTCCTTTCCTTGAGTATGAATTTCTCTTACTAAATTAAGCGTTTCTTCTCTTCTCGTCGCCACATCATCAATAAAAACAATCCTTTTCTCATTAGCAAATTCAGGTTCATCCAAAAATGCAAGTGCCTTTTGGGTATCAATCTTTCCAATGCCAATAAATGAATGCCAGCCCTCTTTCATCAAATCATAAGCAAGTCTCATCATCAATGTTGTCTTACCCGAACCACTATCACCCAAAATAATAATATTTTTCCCTTCTTCTTTTATCTTCCTTTTTATTTCTTCATAAACATCCCGCTCAATGTCAACATTCTGTTGAATCACATTCCAAGTCGGTTTAAATCCAATAAGAAACCTCTTCTTATCTTCCTCTGCCTTTTCAGGATTAATTTTCATCATTATCCTTGTGAGCGGTTCAACTCCTGATGCCTTGATATATTCATCCCATTTCTTTATAAACTCATTATAAAATTCCTTAAAAAGACCCTCCAATTCCTTTAAATCCTTAGGAATTGGCTTGTTTTCTTTTTTAAACATTTGAAAGAAGGAGTAAGTAAGATAAATACCAATTAATGATGGAAGTGGTAGAGAAATAGCAGGTAGAATTATACTAATAAAATTTTTTACTAATGGATGCTCAATATTTAGGACATTGGCTATTTTCTCAGCGGTATTGACTCCTTTATCAACCGCTTCTTTGATGCCATTCATAATTGAAATTATATTAAACTTCATTTTCAATATCCTTTTAACTCTTCATCATTTTCTTCAGACTGCTAAATAGATACTTTACAAATAACTCCATCTAACCAAATTGTATTTAAATTATAATAAAAGTCAAAAATTTTTTAAGCCAATTTTCTTGCCCTAAATTATATTAATCCATTATGTTTTGTGGTAATTCCATACCCTTTGATATTCATTGTCAGAAGAACCTTTTTAAACTCCTTAGCAATTTTAATTGTTTTCTTTCTATTTAAAACAATATCCTAATTGAAATTCCTCCAAAAGGAGAAATTTTGAATGTAGGCTCTTTAACTAATCTTAGAATACTGAACCAAGGAGTAAATCCTATTTTCGGAAGAGAAAACCTCCATTTTTAGGCTGGTATCTATAGTCTAAAACTCCTTGTTGGCATTAACTGCTTCAACCTGGTTAAGACCTAAGAGATAAGTTACGCCGATACCAGTTTTAAGATGATGCGATATTTCTTTTCCACTAATAAAGTTTATAGAAATAGGAATAGTATAACCAAAAGAATAATCCGAAACCTCCTTGAAAAGTGAAATTTGGATGAAATCTATAATCGACATTTAAAGAGAAAAAAAGAATTAAAATAATTATCGCCACAAAACTTTAAATTAGCAATTCCAATCGTTTCTCTCTAAACTTTGGAGAGAAGAAATCTAAATACTTTACTTCTCCTCTATATGAAGCCATATTATGAGACGACAGGTATACAAAGAATAAAAAAATAAAATATTTTTTTTCATATCTTCTATAATATCAGGTCCGCCGATTTTACATTTCCAAAACATTTCGTGAAATTCATCTTCTTTTAACCCCTGCTTTAGAAACTCTTTTTGAGATACGCTTTTTTTATCTCCAAGAACAAAATATATTTCTGAGATATGGAAAAATCTTTTCTCTATCCCACTCTGATTTTCCATTATCAAATAATAAAATGCTGTGCGGCATGGTAAAGTAATACTACGATAAAAATGACAATATAGATACAAAGTAGATAACTTTTTACACTTATTACAGTTAGGATAAAATAAAGATCGCGCACAAATCTCTTCTTCAAGTTGAATAAGTTTTTGAAGTTGAAACCTGTTAAAATGTATCCTTCTATCTAAACCGACCTTCTTTGCTTGAATAAAAATAATTTTTCTATCCTTAACCTCAAAAACAAGATCAGCACCAGTAATATCCTCTCCTTTTCTGGCATGAATAAAACCAACCTTTAATAGGTAATCATCTTTATCAAAAGTTTTTATAAAAACCCCTTCACCTTCTTTTTCAAACCATCCCTCTTTTTTAATTTTTTCACA
>CALHIP010000012.1 GCA_938030745.1 uncultured Patescibacteria group bacterium
ATCTCTTTCAGCAAAAACAATTATTCTTGAATTTTCTGGCATTTTCATTTCAAAAATATCTTGGTCATCAAAATCAATTAATTGTAAAGAGTTATAATTAGATAAATGTTTTAATTGATTAAGCAAAGGGCTGGAAATATCTCTTTTAATTTCCAAAAAGATCCATTTACTTTCTTTAAGGGCATTAATGATTTTTCTAATTATATCTTCATCAATGGCCGATTGGTCATAAACAATCCTTTCAATATCAAGTTTGTTTTTTAATTCTTCAAAGATTATTTCTGGCTTTGCTTTACTATTTGGTTCTTTAACAATTAAACCTAAATCAAAGAGGTTTTTCGGTACTCTTTTGACCTTTTTAAGAAGTTGAATAAATGTTTGTAATTCTTCTTTGCCCATAATTATTTAAAGTTTACCATAAAATTTAGTTTTAGTCAATACCTATTTTTATTTAATACTTTCCTGGATGTTTAATCATATCTTCTAATAATTCAGCTAAGGCTTCGGCAAAATCTTTTTTGCCTTGGCGACGTTCTTCTTCAGTGACTTTTATTTTTGGAAGAGAAAAAGCCGCTTTATAGAAATCTTTTACAAATTCTGTGTCGGGTCCTAATCCTATCCCGAATAATCTTACTTTCTTTTCTTTTGTAATTTTGTTTAAAACTTTTTTGAGACTTTTTGAATCATCTGGTTTTCCATCAGTTAAAGTAATAAGGAAATTGTCCTTGCCTAAATTCTTGAGGAAACTTTTATAAGTTTCATTTGTTGCTTCAGTCGTATTTGTACCTCCGCCACCCCAAGATTTCATTGCCGCCAGCCTATCTCTTACTTTTTTGTTTAATTTTTCTTTCCATCTTTTAAAAGTTTTTACCGAGTCACTAAAGCCAATAATCTCATATTGAATTCCTAATTTTTCTAATACTTCAGCCAATACTACCAATCCTTTAAATGTTTCTTCTATTTTTTCTCCTTTCATTGAACCTGAAAGGTCAACTAAAATAGAAAATCGATAATCAAACTTGTGGGGAATGGTTTTTCTTTCCCAGATTTTTCCCAAATATCTTTTATCAGCTTCAGCCTGCATTGCCATTTCTAAATCAACTCTTGAACCAGTTGGATAACCCTTTTTCCATTTGGGATGGCGTTCTGGTAAGAAAAATCGCTTGAGCCGAATATAAAGAGAATTAATAATATCAGCCACTTCTTCATAAGTTTTATCATATTCAGTCATTTTTTCTTTACGCATTTGTTCTAATTTTTTTTCTAATTCTTTTCTCTCTTTCTCTGTTTTTTCCCTCTCTTCCTCTGCTTTTTTTTCTTTTTCTTCTCTTTCTCTTCTTTCTTTATGACTTTCAGGTTTATCTTCGTTTAATTTTCCTTCCATTGCTTTATTAACTGCGTCTTCAAAATCTTCAAGTGTTTCTTGAGCTTTTTCTTTTAACTCTTCTTGTTTTTTTCTTGGTAATTTTTTAAAGAGTTTATCCAGTTCCTGTTTTGTTTTATCAGATAATTTATCTTCTGGGTAAGGCATTTCTTCACCTGATTCTATTTGCTCTAATGAATCTTGGATATTTTTGAGTTCTTCTTCGGCTTGCTTTTGCTTCATTTCTTGAGACAGTTTTTCTGCTTTCTTTTCTTGAAGTTGCTTTTCTAATTCTTCTTTTTCTTTGCCGCTGGCTTTTTCTGTTTTTTCTTCTAATTCTTTGATTTCTTTCTCTAATTCTTCTTGTCTTTGTCTTGCCCCTTCAATTTGTTTTTCCTTTTCTTCAATCTCTTGATTTAATCTTTCAATTGCTTCTCTGATTGCTTTATCAATTTGTTCCTGAAGTTCTTTTCTAACATCTTCTGGCAATCCGTTAAATGGATCTAATTCTTTTTCTAAACCTTCAATTTCTTTTTGAAGTTCTTCTTCTCTTTTTTGGTCTCCTTGATCTCTAGCTTGTTTCAATTCTTCTCTTTTTTGTTCTATTTCTTTTTGTTTTTGCCTAAACTCTTTCATCATCTGTCTTTGTTCTTCAGTATGCAAATCCATTTCTACCAATTTTTTCACTTCTGGCCAGATATAATCATGGTATTGTTTAAAGCATTTTTGAGCTATTTCTATCACCTCTTTTTCTTCAAGACTCCTGTCGGTCGGCGGGATATTGTTTTGATACTCAATAGCGTCTTTTTGGACCCTTTGCAAAAATTTGTGTATTTCCGGTTTTAGATTTTTGCTGTACACTCCCTTATGCCAAAGACGCACAAGTTCGGAGGCGGCTTCGGCATAACGAGGATATCGACCCAATTTAGAAATTATCAAATTAACCTCCGGCGCAATAAACTGAGCGTTTTCTTCCTTTAATTGTTCATCATAAAGTTCTTTATTTAATTCGATAAGGGCGGGGAATTTTCGCGTATCCCAGTTGTTTACCCTCGGATCTTCCAAACCGATATTTCTGAAAGAATGAAATCCTATATATTCCGACGAGGAAAGTTTTTTGACCTGCTCTTTTGATAAGCCTATTTCGTGTTCCCCCCTAGTAATCGCCCGATGGCTTCCTTCGTGTGCCGCAATTCTTTTCGCCTTTCGCGGATTTTCTTTTACAAATAAAGGATTAAAAGTAATACTTCTTTCTGCTACATTTTCAAAAGCAACATAAGGAATTTTTTCTTCCTGGCCGGTTAAAGGATTTATCTCTTTAAGATACGGGGGGCCCTGTTCAACTTTCATTCCAAAATCACCACCCACTCTTTTGGCAATAATTTCCAAGATTTCCCATTCTTCTTTTGGGATTTCAATTTTTACCTCTTCTTCAGGCTTTTTGACTTCTTGACTATGAATTTTTTCAAATTCTTCTGACATAATTATATTATAGCAATATGTTTAGAAAAAGGAACTGATATATCTTAAGTTATACTATTCAGGATTTGTCAAAGGCTGCAAAAGGTTGTTTGTTAAATAAATGAAGTAAAATTCAATAATATTAATTTTAGCCTGATTTTTGGAAAAATAGAATTGGAAATAAAGGTGATTTCCATTTTTATTTTTATACTCCTGATCATTTTTAACCTTCCGCGTTTTTGTCCGCTAAAAATGAATTGTCTGAGCAACAGACCGCCGCGAATGGCGAGCAGGCTTCAATGTTTGGCGCCGATAAAGAAAAATTAATTTCTCTTAAAAATAGTGAGTTTGAAGCGAATAATGCTGCTGTCTATCCTGAATAAAATCCGAACTTTTTTCCACGAAAATCCCGACGCTGAATTTTGATAATTTTCGCTCGGGCGGGCAAAAGAGAAGAGGTTGGGGGGAAGGAATTTTTACCCGCCATCGCTTTCGCCGCCGAATTTCGTGCTAACGAAGTTGGTGCGCCATATCTGTTATTTTAATCCATTTCCAAAATTTATTCCAACAAAAATTTTTAATTTATAGCCGAGTGAAACATGCTTTTTCAAAACACTAACATCGGCTTTTAGCTTTTCGTACTTTGTATTCAGATTATTGCCAGCGACACGGATTTTTTCTTCATACTGCTTAATTGTGTTAAAAAGACTTTCGTTGTAATGATTTAGATTTTGAACGAAATTGTTAAATTGTTTTAGCTCATTTTCAGTTTGACGAACCGTTTGCTCAAATTCGTCTATATATCCTACCTGATGAAAAGTTGATATTTTGTGTCCGTCTTCTTGGGACATTTTACGGTTTAAATTTTTATCAACATATTGAAGATATTTTTGGAAGTAGACCATCATTTTTTTATTCTTTTTCAATTTTTTAGTCAATTCTTTAATCTCGCTGATTAGTTTTTCCTTTGCTTGTTTATACCTGTTTAGTATTTCCTGAATTTTATTAAAAGCAAAATTAAAATTTTCGTCCGACAAATATCCATAAGTAGTAGTTTCGATTGTAGTTGTCGTCATATTAGATAAAAACCCGTAATCGGTTGAACTATTTGTTTTAATAACTTTCCTTCCGTTTTTTATGACATTGGAAAACCCCAACATCATAGCCGTAATGTCTGTATAAATTTCGTTATCTTTTTCTTTATGCCAAAGTGAGTGCAAAACAATATGCGAAAGCTCATGAGCCATTACGGCTATAAAGGTCGCTGGATTATCTGCGCAATCTTCACTAACCCTTACACTTATCGGAAAATTATTTAACCCAGAAGTGCCATACATTGGCAAATATCCAGGTATAGAAACTTGAGCGATTATACCTTCGCTTCCCCTTCCTCTCCAATCGGTCTTTACCAGATGTGTGCTATGAAAGGCATTCGTATTGCCGGGGTGATAACCCTTCGGCACATACGAAAGATTTATTTCTATTGGTAACTTCAAATATTTAGCAATTTCTTTTATGCCTTCCTTAACTTTTCCTTGGCGAATAAGAGATATTATTTTTTGATCGTCTACATTATCTTTAATGCCGATCAAATCAGAGAGTGTTTTAATGGCTTCTTCTATGTAATCTTTGCTTATGTTTTCCATAAAAGTTTTATTTCAATAATTCATCAGCCGAAACTCCAAGAGCTTCAGCTAATTTTTGAATTGTCGCAAGGGTTGGATTTTTTTCCCGTTTTCAATTCCGCTAATATAAGCTCGGTGAACTTCTAATTTGCGAGATATTGCGCCTTGCAACAATTTTTTAACGGTTCTTATCCGCTTTAAGTTTTTGCCGAGTTTTGTTGATATTTCCGCTGAACAAAGGGAGTAAAATTGTTGGGTGTGTACGGATGGGTGGGGCAAACACAACCCCATATTTTTCCGCGGAGCATTTCGCAAAGCGAGGGTGGGGGTGGAAAGTTCTTTTTCCCAAACCCCTTTTCCTTCCCGCCCGAGCGAGGTAGGAAACCAAAACTTTATAAATTGGCTGCGGGGCTTGGACTCGAACCAAGATAAGAAGCTCCAAAGGCTTCTGTCCTACCATTAGACGACCCCGCAATTTCTATCTAATAATGATAACAAATTTTTGTAATTTTTTCAAGAAAAAATGGTTAAAATAAAAAGACCAAGACAGATTGAAAAAATACCGAAGATTTTTTGAATAATAACTCTCTTTTCTAACTCCTCTTTAAAAAGATAAGGAAATTTAAAAGAAATTAATAAACTTAAAATAAAAACAAAAACATATTGGATACCAATTAAAGCATTAATTAAAGCAACGTTGCCTAAAGAAATAGCTGAATTTAAAAGAAAAAAAGCAATAGCTGAAAATCCTTGATTTGATAGGAAAAGAAAAGAAATTTTTTTTTCAGTTTTTTTCAAAGAATTTAAAATAATTTTTCTTGATTGATTAAAAATTAAAAATCCTAAAGCGAAAAGGAAACTTCCTAGTCTTATCCAAATAAATCCATTAATAAATGATAATTGCTGATAAACAACCTTAGTTAAAATAAAAAAGAGACTAAAGAGAAAAGAACATAAAACAATTAAGGGCCAGTCTTTGATAAAAAATTTTTTCTTTTTTTCTTTAATGACAGTCATTAAAAATCCACCAGAAAGAAGAAAGAAAATAGCAATGAGAATTAAAGGAGAAAATTTTTCTTTTAAAATAAGATAACTTAAAGGGATGGAAAAAACAGAAGTAAAACTACCAATTAGAGGAATAACTCGAGAAGCTTCATTGATTTTTAAGGAAGAAAAAAATAATAAGAGAGCAGCAACAGATAATCCACCAGTAAAGAAAGAAATTATTAAATAATTAAATGATGGTAAGACAAAATTGTCAGCAAAAATAAGAAGTAGAGAAAAAATACTAAGAATACTAATATAGAAGGTATAAACAATTGGTTGTGGAATTTTTTTTGAGACTAAAAATTTATCAATTAAGACAACGACAGCGCTAAAAAAATAAGAGAGAATAGTAAGAATAAGCCACATATTTTTAATTTTTTGGTTTATAAAATTTCCACTTTAAAAAATATTTAATAGCACTTAAAATGTGAATCCAGGTGATCTTAGAAAATAGGGCAAAAATTCCTTCTTGGTCAGCTGATGCTCTTTGATAATAATGGACCATACAAGAATCGGGAAAATAAAAAATTTTCCAGCCAGCATTTTTAGCTCTTCGACATAAGTCAACATCTTCAAAATAAAGAAAGAATCTCTCATCAAAAAAACCGATCTCATCTAATGTTTTTCTTCTAATCATTAAACAAGCGCCTAAAAGCCAATCAACCTCTTTTTTCTCTAAATGATTAAAATCAGCCATTAAATATTCATTAATTTTCTTTTTCGCCCAAGAAAATTTTCTTACAAATGTTCTTCTTAAAATTGGTGTATACCATTTTGGAAAACGAAAACAAGATGGTTGAATACTTTTATCAGGATTGATTAATTTTGGCCCACAAATTCCAACTTTTTCATTCTCTTCCATAAACTGATAGAGTTTTTCAATTGAATTCTCTAAGACAACAATGTCAGGGTTTAAAATAAGAATGTATTTACCTAAAGAATTTTTAATTCCTAAATTGTTAGCTTTAGCAAATCCTAAATTTTTATTGTTTAAAATAATCTTTAATTTTTCATTTTTATTTTTTAATTGGCGTAAAAAATCAGGACTACTATCAGCTGAATTGTTATCAACAACAATTATTTCATAGTCTAATTTTGGTTTAACTAAATCAATTCCTTTAAGAGATTGTTTTAAAAGATTTTTTTGATTGTAATTAACAATAATAATAGATAAATCCATATTTTTAGTGATAAAATTTTCTTATTTCATTTGAAGTAATCAATCTATTTTTCATAATATACTTTCTTTTTTTAAGCATTTGAGGCAATTTTTTAATAATCTCTAAAATTGCTTTTAATGTTGATTGTTCAAAAAATAAAATATAAAAAAATTTTTTTAATTCGTAGAAAAAAATAAATGGCAAATCTTTTAAAAAATTTTCAAACGATTCATTTTTAATTAAAGAAAAAAGATGGTTCCGATAAGAAAGATAATTAATTAATGGTGATTTTTCTCTTCTTCTTTTAATTATCTCTTTAATTTTAAATTTTGTGCCAAAAATTTGACGATAATGATAAGCAATAGCATTTGGTAAATAAATTATCTTCCAACCACGCCATCTTAAACGATAAGAAAGATCAAAATCTTCTTTATAAGCAAAAAAATCTTCATCAAAATATTCATAATACGATCTTAAGTCTTTAGAAATCTTTATATCTTCAAGAGCTTGACGTCGAAAAAGAACACAAGCACCGGAAAGGCCAAAAACTTCTTCGACTTTATCATATTGTCCTTTATCTAATTCTCCTTCACCTCGATTAATGACTCTTCTTGATTTGAAAATTTTTAGACCAGTTGAATCAATAATTTTTGTTTTTACTCTCTCTTCTATTTCTGGCTCAGATGTATAAATTTTTAAAATTTTACCAGAAATTGCTCCAATTTTTTCATCTTTTTCTATTTCTGATAAAATTTTCTCTAAAAAATCTTCTTTTAAAATAATATCTGGATTTAAAATTAAAACAAATTCAGACTTGGTTAAATTAATTCCCTGATTGTGCGCTTTAGCAAAACCTAAATTTTTATTATTTTTAAAAATTTTAACTTCTGGAAAATTTTTTTGAAGAAATTCTATTGTTCCATCATTTGATGCATTATCAATTACTAAAACAGAAAAATTTTTATATGTCTGAGAAAAAATCGATTTTAAGCAATCAGGCAAAAATTTTAAAGAATTCCAGCTGACAATATGAATAGAGACTTTCATCGTTTTAAGTTATCAATTTTTTGATTAAAAATTATAACACAAAGAATTAGATAACCAATACCTAAAGGATGGTTAAGATAGGGAGAAGTAAAATGAGTAACAACTAAAGCAATTAAGCCAAACAATAAACCAAGAATTAAAGATTTTTTAAATTTATTTTTCTCAGACGTTAAAGGAATTTTTTCAATCGCCTTCCATCCAGATTTAAAAATTTTCCAAATTAAAAATAAGAAAATGAAAAGTCCAACCAGGCCTATTTTTAGCCATAAATCAAGATATCCCCATTCAAAAGCATAGGTTGTATAATAACCTAAAATTCTTGGATCATTAGAAAAATAAGTAACTGTTTTACCGAAACCGGAGCCAAAAAATGGTTTTTTTAAAATTGAATTAAGTAAAGAAGGAAGTTGTAAAATTCTTGAAGAAGCTGCTGGTTCTTCTAGTTCCATTCTTTTTCCAATTAAACTGCCAAAATCAATAACTACTTTTGGTGGAAGTTTCAAAGAAAGCCAGATAAAGAAAAAAGAAATAAGAAGAACAAAAAGAATGATAAGAAATTTTTTAAATATTTCAAAAAAAGAAAATTTTTCTTTTATTTTTAGAAAAATAAGAAAGGTCAATAAAGTAAGAATAAAACTTAACCAATAACTTCGAGAGAAACTAATTATTAAAGGAAATATTGGTATAAGAAGATAATAAAAGTTTTTGTTTTTTTTAAGGAAGACAATTAATGAAAGAATAACAAAAAAGCCAATAAGAGAATAAATTTGTGATTGAAAAAAAACTCGATAGAAAGAATCAAGAGCAGTAATCTCGCCTAACCCTCTTGTTCTAATCCAATAATAAAGGTCTATTATTACTACTTTAATTTGGTGAGTAAAAAGGAAAAAAACAATAAATGTTTTAATAGCCAACCAAGAAAGAGAGGCTGTTAAGATTTTAAGAATATTTTCAATTATCTTTTCTTTAATAATTAAATCAAAAAGTGGAAAAATTAATAAAAAATAAAGCCAAGCATTAGCATCAAAAAAGATTAAATCTTTTTGATTTTTATAAATAAATCCAGCTAGAACACCCCAAATTAAAAAAATAAAAAATAAAAAATAAAAAATAAAAAATTTTGATTTAATAAAAGATAATTTATATTTTCTGGAAAGTAAACCAATAAACCAAACAAGCATTATCACTGTAAATAAAACCATTCTGATAGAAATTCTTATTGAACCTATTTCAAAAAAGAAAAGATGACCTTTTGAACCAATAAAAAGTTCAGCCAGTAAAACATAAATTCCATATTCTAAATTGATCAAACAAAGGATTAAGAAAGCAACAGTAATAATAAAAAAAGAAAAAGTATTAACAAAAGGAACAAGAAATCCTAAAAAGGAAAGAAGATCAAATAAAATAATTAATAGCAAAAAAATTCGAAATTGTTTTTGAAAAAGAAAATTCATTAGAGACCTATAAAAAGAAGAAAAAGACCTAAAATTAAACTAAGAGAAAGAATAAAGCCGGCGATTCTTACTAGTTTTACCTTTGGTTCAATTGAGTATTTTGAAAGGGCATAGATTTCTTTTAGATACTCTCGAGCAATTTTTTCTTGAGAATTTAACTCCTCTTTTATAATTCTTTCATATTCGTCCTTTCTTAATCCTTTAAAACCAGACCAACAAAGAAGACTAAAAACTCTCTTTTTAGTTCTATGGAAGGGAAAACTTACTGCCCAAACAGAAAGAATAAGAGATACCAAAGCAAAAATAGCAATAACAAGAAAACCAACTTTTTCTATTCGGTTAACACTTAAAGCAAAGATAATGCCTGAAACACCGACTAAGAAAGATGCTTTATTATCAAAAATCGTCCTTTGCTCCCTCTGATGAAGATAGGCGTCACGAATAAAGTTTAATTGTTCATTAGTCATATTGGTGAATTACAAGAAGTTATAGTTTCTTAAATTTTCTAATCAAAGGAAAAATTGAGACAATAGCAGACAAAATTAAGCTAAAAGGAGAAATAATCAAAAGAATAAGATAGCTTAAAAAAGAATGATTTTTCTTAAAATAATATAGCAAAGATTTATTAAATTGCCATTGATTCTTAAAAGGTGAAACCTGAGAAAAGCTACCTGCTTTTTGGTGAATGACCTCAGTTTCTGGATAATAAAAAATTTGCCAACCTTTATTTTTTACTCTTTTACAAAAATCAACTTCTTCAAACCAAAGGAAAAAATTTTCATCAAATTGACCAACTTCATCGATGACTTTCTTTCTGATCATAAAAAAAGAACCCATCACCTGTTCAACTTCTTGAGTTTTTCTATAATCAAAATCTAAAGCAAAATATCTTTTAATTGGCAAAAAATTTTTAAAGAAATGGTGTAATTTCAATAAAACAAAAATCTGTGAGATAAGATCAGGAAATTTTCTAACTGAAAGTTGAATTGAACCATCAGGATTTAGAATTTTGCCACCAACAATTCCAACTTTAGGATTTTCTTCCATAAAATCAATCATTTTTCTTAAGGTATTTTCTTTAATTTCAATATCTGGATTAAGAAGTAAAATATATCTGCCATTAGCTAATCTAATTCCTTGATTAACAGCTTTAGCAAAACCATTATTTTGATTATTTAAAATAACAGAAGATTTATCATGAGTAAATCCTAATAAAAATTCTTTGCTTGAATCAGTTGAATTATTATCAATGATAATTAATTCATAATCAACATTTTTTCCATATCGAAAAATTGATTCAAGACATTTTTTAAGTAAATTTTTTGTTTGCCAATTGACAATAATGATTGATAAATCCATAAATTATTTATTCTATCATAAAAAATACTCTTGACAAGTTTCAGAAAATGTGTTAAAAACAGAATTAAAAAGGAGGAACAATGCGTTTGTTTAAATTTAAGACTTTATTGATTTTAGTAGCTATACAGTTATTAGCTGTATTCCTATTCGCCCTTCTTGAAATCTCGATCGAAGGAATAAAACCATGGGGAGCTGGATTGCCTTCTCAATTTGGTAAACAACAAACTGTTTGGATTTTGACTCAATACCATGTTCTTAAAGATTTATTTATTCTCATCTTAGTTATAACAGGTATTTTTCTTGGCACAACTGGTACGACAGGAAAAATTTACTTCAATTGGAGACTACTGATGGTTTTATTTTCTTTTATTATTCTAATTTGGGTTGGTGAGGACTTCTGGTGGAATATTTTGCATCCTTGTTGGAATTGGGCTTTATACAGGTTAACTTATCAAACAAAGTTTATTAGGAATTGTTGGATAGGTTCTATTCCGGCTGACTATATCGCTGGTTTGATATTAATATTTCTTTTTCATTTTCTTAGTGGTATCGGAAAAAAAGAATTATTTTATCAAGCTATAAGAAATGGTGGAGTAACCATTCTCGGATTAATTGTAATAACTTTTTTTCTCATCTTAGTAACAGGTTTTCATACCAGAAAACTCGAACCAGCAACAACTAAAGAAATTCTTAATCTTTTTTATCCTCAAGAATCGAATGAAATCATGAGGCAGCTACTAGAAAAAGGATTATTAAAATAATCAAGACCGGCGGCAATTAATTTCTAATATTTTAAAATAGTTGCCGCCGGATTTTTTATAAAACCAATTAGGCAAAATTCCTTTAGGTTTTCAATTTTTCTTATTGACAATAATAATTGATAAATCCATAATTATTCTCTCATTTTTTCTTCAATAACTTTATCAGTTTTTATACCTAAAGATGATTTGATTAAAGATTGAATTTCTTTTATATCTTCTTTTTTTATCCCACCGATTAAGTAAAGAGTAAGGAAATAAGAAATTATCCCTAACAAAAAGGAAAAAAGAAGATGAATTTTCTCTTTAAAAATATAGATTAAAATACTCATCACTAAAGATGAAAAAATAACTGAAAATATTTTCTTTAATATCCTTGAAAATTTTATTCTAATTAACATTGAAACTAAATTAACTTGAATAATAAAAAAAATAAGCCAACCAATGACGAAAGCAATAGCTCCTCCTAAATAAGTAAATTTTGGAATAAGGAGAAAACAAAATAAAATGTTGACTGTCAACCCTATTCCTCGAGCAATTGCATTTTGAATTTGTTTATCAAAAGCAGTCAATAAAGAACTAAAAAGAAAATCTAAGAAAGTAAGAGCAAGGGTTCCAATTAAAATTTTAAAGGGAACAATAGCGGCAATAAATTCAGGGCCATAAACAAAATGAATTATTTTTTCTCCTTCTATAATCCCACCAAAAATAAGGGGTATTGAGATTAAAATAAGAGAAAAAAATACTTTTTCAAAAATATAAGAAAGTTTTTCTTTATTCTCTTCTTTAACTAAATAACTGAAAACAGGGAAAATTGACGCGCCAAAAGCAGCAGGAAGAAAAAGAAGAGCCATTGGAATTCTAAAAGCAGCAGAAAAGATACCGGCTGAATAATCAGATGAAAGATATGAAACAAGAACAGTGTTAATATAGTTAAAAAGCATAAAGAAAACACTTCCAAAAAATAAAGGTAAAGAGATTTTAAAGAAAAAAGAAATGATTTTTTTATCAAGAACTGGTTTGAAAACAAAAATTTCTCTTAAGGGAAGAAAAGAATAAATAAGATACAATAACCCGCCAATAATTAATGGAATAGCAAAAGCAATTAAATGAAGTTTTAAAAAAATAAAAAGAAAACCAAGTAAAACATAAGAAAATTTGTTAAGGATAAGACCTATTGATTCATAACGAAGATTCTGCCAGCCCCTGATTGAAGCATAAAAAGTTGATCCAAATGATTCAAGAATTATCCAAAGAGTTGCTAAATAAACAAAAAAACGAGTAGAGAAAGGATAGTTTAAAAAATTGATTACTAAAACAATAAGAAGAATGGTAAAGAAAGTAGTAATAAATTTAAAAGTCAAAAGATTATTTAAGTAATCTGTCATTTTTTCTTTGGCTTTAGCTGTTTCTCTAACTAAAGCAGTAGAAAAACCAAAATCTAAAAAAACTGAAAAAATAGCGACAAAAGAAATAGCAAATGAATAAATGCCAAATTTTTCTGGACCTAAATAACGAGCTAAAAAAATGAAATAAAAAAAGACGAGTAATTTCTCGACAATATAAGCTATCATTAAATAAAGGGTGTTTTGGGAAAAAGGATAGGACTTAATCATAATAAATTATTATCGTTTCTGCCATTGAGGTGCTCGACGAGCTCTTTTTAAACCTGGTTTTTTTCTTTCTTTTATTCTTGGATCACGAGTTAAAAAACCGGCTGATTTTAAAATCGGTCTTAATTCAGGATTATATTTTACTAATGCTCTTGAAATACCTAAACGAATACTTTCTGCTTGGGCATTAACACCACCACCTTTAACTTTAACTTCAATATCAAAATTTTTAAAATCAGTAAGAGTTAATGGATCAGTAACTATTTTTTGCCAAACAAAAAATGGAAAATATTCTTTAAAATCTTTTTTATTAACAATAATTCTTCCTTCACCTTCAGGCAAAAATTTTATTTGAGCAATAGCAGTTTTCCTTTTTCCTGTTGCAGAAATATATTCTTTAGTTTCTTTAATTTTTTTATTTTCTAATTTTTCTTTTTTTGCCATAATTTTATTCTATTTTTAATTTTTTCATTCTTAATTTCCTCAATTTATTTTTTGGCAGCATATGATAAACTGCTCTTTTTAAAACTTCCTTTGGATTTTTTTCAAACAAATCCTTAAGCCTTCTTATCTTTAAACCACCAGGATAACCAGAATGATGGTAATATTTCTTTTGTTGAAGTTTGCTTCCGGTAAATTTTATCTTATCAACATTTTTTACAATAACTAAATCGCCAGTATCTTTATAAGGAAGAAAATCTGGTTTATGTTTACCTATTAAAATTTTAGCAATCTCTGAAGATAATCTTCCTAATGGTTTTCCTGTTGCATCAATAATGTAGGTTTTTCTTTCCATAGATTTATAATTAAACAAATTTTATCACGGCCATCTTTGCTCCATCATTTTTTCTTATCCTTGTTTTTATAATTTTTGTATAACCACCCTTTCTCTCTAAATAACGAGGGGACAACTCGTTTAAAATTTTTTTTACCAAATCTCTATTTTGGAAAAATGCCATTAATCTCCTGTATGTTGAAAGATTATTTTTTTTCCCAATAGTAATAAGTTTTTCTATTTTTGGCTGTAAAAATTTTGCTTTAGCAAGAGTTGTTTCTATTTTTTCATGTTTAACTAAAGAAGAAGCAAGATTTCTTAAAAGTTGTTTTCTTTGATCTTTATTTCTATCTAAAATTTTTTTCTTTTTCCGATGTCTCATAAATATTTCCCTAAAATTAAAAATTTAAATATAAAATCTTTTAAAAATTAGTTATTAATTTTTTATTTCTTCTTAGATCTACCCTTTTTCTTTTTTTCTTTCTTCTCTTTCTCTTCTTTTTTTTCTTCCTCTGGTTTAAGTGAGATCCCTTTATCTGTTAAATAAGAGAATTGATCTTTCAACATTTCAGCAGCTTTGATAAATGCTTCCAATGGAGTAATTGTTTTATCTGTCTCAATAGAAAGTGTTAAGCGATCAAAATTTGTTTTCTCTCCAACCCGGACATTTTCTATTCTCATCCCTACTCTTTTTATCGGAGAAAAAACAGAATCAATTAGAATCTTGCCTATTTCTCTTGCTTCGCCTCTTCTTTCTTCAACTGGAACATACCCTCTTCCTTTTTTAACAAAAATTTCCATCTCTAAATCTGCCTTTTTATCAGTTAAAGTAGCAATCAATAAATCGGGATTCACTATTTCAACCAAAGCATTTTTTTCTATATCTTTAGCATAAACTTTTTTCTCTCCTTTTGCCTTTAGACTGAGTCTGATTTCTTCATCAGTAAAGATTTTCATTCTTAATTGTTTTAAATTTAAAATAATTTCTAAAACATCCTCTTTAACAAAAGGAATTGTGGAGAATTCATGTTTAACGCCTTTTATTTTCACTGCTGTCACTGCTGCTCCTTCCAGTGAAGAAAGAAGTACTCTCCTTAAAGCATTTCCCCAAGTGGTTCCATAACCAGGATAACATGGCTCAATAACGATCGTTCCTTTATTTTTTTCTTCTTTATCTTCTTGGTATTCAATTTTTGTTGGTAAAAGAATTGGTTCCATAAAATTTACTTAAATAATTATAATTTTATCGACTATAAAATTCAATGATTAATTTAAGATTAATATCTTTTGGTAAATCATCAGCCTCTGGTTTTCTTAAAACTTTAATTAATAATTTATCTTTGTCAACTGAAAGCCAGCTCGGTACTATTTTTCCCTCTTTCTTAATTGAATTGAGTTGATTTCTTACTTTTTCTATCATCTTACTTGTCGGTTTTAAAGTAATCTCATCACCTGGTTTAACCTGAAAAGATGGAATATCAACTCTTCTTCCATTCACTCTGATATGACCATGATTAACTAATTGTCGAGCAGAAGAAAGAGATGGAGTAAATCCTGATTTAAAAACAACATTATCTAATCTCTGTTCTAATAATTTTAATAAATTTTCTTCAGCGTTGCCTTTTAATCTAATTGCTTTTCGATAATAAATTTTTAATTGTCTTTCTAAAACACCGTAGATTCTTTTTAATTTTTGTTTTTCTCTTAATTGAATACCATATTCAGTCAGTTTTGGATAACCTTTTGGTCCATGAATTCCGGGTGGATATTTTCTTTTAATCAAAGGACATTTGGAGGAATAACATTTTTCTCCCTTTAAAAAAAGTTTTACTCCTTCTCTTCGACAAATTTTACATTTTGGACCTTTTTTCATAAAATTATACTCTTCTTACTTTAGGTGGTCGACAACCATTATGAGGAATAGGAGTAATATCTTTAATCGAAACAATATTTAAACCAGAATAAGCAATTGTCCTTAAAGCTGTATCTCGGCCAGTACCTATTCCTTTAACAAAAATTTTTACTTCTTTAAGATTAAATTTTTTTATTTTTTCTAAAACATCATTGGCAATAATCCCAGCTGCATGAGGAGTTGCTTTTTTTGGACCAGAGAAACCCATTTTTCCAGCACTTGAAGAAGCAATTACGTTGCCATTCTCATCAGTTGCTGTGATTATTGTATTATTGTAAGTTGAATAAATATAAATCCTACCTTTTGGAACTTCCTTGTAGACTTTTTGTTTTTTTTCTGTTTTTGTTTTACTAACTTCTTTTGCCATACATCTAAAATTATACTTTCTTTGGCGCTGGTCTTCGGCCAGAACCTAAGGTTTTACGAACATTACCTCGAACAGTTCTTGAATTTGTTCTTGTTCTTTGACCTCTGACTGGTAGTCTTTTAATATGTCTTATTCCTCGATAGCAACCAATTTCTTTAAGTCTTCTAATATTAGCCATAATTTCTCGACGTAGTTCTCCTTCAACTTTATATTCTTTCTCAATGATATTTTTTAAAATGTCTACTTCTTTAGGAGTCAAATCTTTCACTCTTTTATTTGGATCAATTTCTGCTTCTCTTAAAATTTTATTAGAAAGAGTTTTGCCAATACCAAAAATGTAGGTCAATCCTATTTCGACCCTTTTATTAGGAGGTAAATTTATTCCAGCGATTCGAGCCATAAATTTTATTATAATAAAAATTATCCTTGACGTTGTTTATGTTTTGGGTTTTTACAAATAACGTAGATTCGTTTTTTCCGGCGAACAATTTTACAAAACCGGCAAATTTTTTTAACTGAAGAACGTACTTTCATAAGATCTCTGACTAAATCTTTTATTTTTTATTAATATCTATAAATAATTCTTCCTTTTGTTAAATCATAAGGACTTATCTCTACTTTCACCCGATCTCCTGGTAAAATCTTAATTTTATTTAGTCTCATTTTTCCACAAAGATAAGCAAAAATTAATCTTCCCTCATCTAATCTTACCCTAAAAGTAGCGGATGGTAAGAGCTCTTCAACAATCCCATCAACAAGAATAAAGTCCTTCTTCTTTACCATATTTACTTTAAAACTTTAAATTTTAGCAAAAAGAAGTAACAAAGTCAAGATTTGACTTATTGATATTTAAGAGTTAATATTATAACAAAAGGAGGTGAAAAATGAAAATTGAAGAAATTAAGGAAATATTAGAAATAATAAATAATTATTTCAACAAACAAAAAGATAAAACAGAAATTCGGATTAAAATTTTTATTCTTGGAATAAAACTGGAAATTGTTGGTCAAAGTCTTTCTCCAGCAGAAGAAATGGAGGTCAAACAGGTCAAACAAACAGATTTATACCTGCCAAAACAACAGGGAAAGGAAACACCAGAAGGAGAGTTAGTGATTATTAGATCATCGGAAGTAGGACAATTTACTTCATTTGTAAAAATTGAAGAAAAAGTGAAAAAAGGTGAAAAAATCGGACTTCTTGAAGTTCTCAGTTTAAAAATGGAGATTGTTTCTCCCTGTGATGGAGAAATTATTTATTGTATAACATCGGAAGAAAAGATTCCGGTCGAATTTGGCGAGATTCTTTTTAAAATTAAAATGATTTGAAGTCCGCCAATTAAAATAAGGGCGGGCTTCAACATTTTAACAAATTTTTTAATTCTAAAGCATTTTCAACTGCATAACCATAAGCATCATTATCGAAATAAACATAAACCGATTCTCCTGTTTTTAAAAATTTATTTATTTTCTTAGCGTAATCTTCTAATTGTTTTTTTGTGTATTTTGAAGCATAGAGTTGTTGATGACCATGCAGACGGAGATAAAGATAATCAGCAGTCACAACTTCTTGATATGGATAACAAGGGGTATCAGCCCAGCAAAGAGCTAGATTATAATTCTTTAAAATTTTATAAATTGATTTATCAAACCAACTCTGATGCCGAAATTCAAAGCCAGCTGGTTGGTCTTCTCCTACTAGTTTTCTAAAATTTTTGCAAAATTTTTCTAAGCGTTTCTTATTATTTTTAAAACTTGGTGGAAATTGAAAGAGTAGAGGCCCCAATTTTTCCTTTAAAACTAAACATCTCTGCCAAAAAGTTTTTAAATCTTCTTCAATCTGATTTAATTTTTTCAAATGGGTAATCCGACGCCAAACTTTAATAGAAAATAAAAAATTTTGTGGGACTTTTTCTTGCCAATTTAAAAATGTTGTTTCTCGAGGTAGATGATAAAAAGAAGAATTAATTTCTACTGTAGAAAAATATTTAGTATAATAAGAAAGCAATTCAGAAGATTTTAAATCTTGAGGATAAAAAACTCCTTTCCAATGATAATAATTCCAACCGGATGTGCCAATGAAAATTTTATTTTTCATCTTCTTATATATTATCATCTTTAGATGAACTATCAACTTTACTCATTTTTAAAATAAAATAAAATAATAATATGATTATTAAACTCTTCAATTCTCTTACTCGTCGAAAAGAAATTTTTAAACCTATAAAAGATAAAATAGTTAGTCTTTATACTTGTGGACCAACTGTTTATAATTATCCTCATTTGGGTAATTTAAGAACTTATATTTTTGAAGATATTTTGAAACGAGTTTTAATCGCTAATGGCTATAAGGTAAAACATGTCATGAACATTACTGATGTTGGTCATTTAACCTCAGATGCTGATACTGGCCAAGATAAAATTGAAGAAGCAGCAAAACGGGAGAAAAAAACTGCCTGGGAAATTGCTAATTTTTATACCAAAGAATTCAAAAGAAATCTTAAAGCATTAAACATTTTATTTCCAAATCGATGGGTTAAGGCTACCAAAACGATTAAAGACCAAATCGAATTTATCAAAAAATTAGAGAAAAAGGGGTTTACCTATCTTATTGAAGACGGTGTTTATTTTGATACTTCGAAATTACCAACTTATGGAAAACTTTCAACTTTAAAAAAGGAGGAAATTTTACCGGGAGCAAGAATAGATGTCAAGGGAAAGAAAAATCCAACTGATTTTGCTCTTTGGAAATTTTCGCCTAAAGGAATTAAAAGACAGATGGAATGGAATTCTCCGTGGGGAGTTGGTTTTCCTGGTTGGCATACTGAATGTGTAGTTATGAGTATAAAAAATTTAGGTATTCCATTTGATATTCACTGTGGTGGTGTTGATCATCTTTCAATTCATCACCCAAATGAAATTGCTCAAGCAGAAGCGGTTTATCAAAAACCATTAGCTAATTTTTGGCTCCATGGCGAATTTCTTAATTTCGGTCAAGAAAAAATGGCTAAATCAACTGGTAGATTTATTATCTTGAAAGATTTAATCGAAAAAGGTTATGATCCACTCGCTTTTCGCTATCTTTGTCTGACAACTCATTATCGATCAAAATTAAATTTTACCTGGTCATCGCTTAAAGCAAGTCAAAATGCTTTAAAAAAGATTTATCAGAAAATCTCAGGTTTTAAAAAGGGGAAAGTTGGTTGTGCTGATTATGAAGAAAAATTTTTAGCGGCAGTTAATGATGATTTAAATTTACCAAAAGCTTTAGCTATAACTTGGAATTTAATTGATTCAAATTTACCAGATCAAGTAAAATTAGTTTCTCTTTTTAAATTCGATCAAATTTTAGGCCTTTCTTTTGAAAAAATTTGGCATCAGAGTCAAAGAATTCCTTATAAAATTAAAAGATTAGTTGAACAAAGAGAGAAATTAAGGCAAGAAAAAAAATGGTCTGAGGCTGATGAGATTCGTGAAGAGATAAAAAAACTTGGCTACCAAATTGAAGATACAAAAGAAGGTCCGATAATTAAGAAGATATTTTAAAACTCTTCTTTAGTTGGCAAAGCAAACGGTGGTTCGCCTTTTTTTGAACCTGTTTTTTTCACTAAAGGTGCCTCAACTGTTACTACTGGAAAATGATAAATTGTTGCTAATTCTTCAATATTTAAAATATAACCGTTTGTCCCTCTTCTGAAACTCCTTTCTTTATATGCCTTTAAAATTTCATTTTGTTTTTTAATAATTTGGCGATTGGGAGTAAGACAGAAACCTGATGGCATTGTCTTTACATGATCATCTGGTTTAAAACCATTCATATCTAAAGTATTGAACTGATTAAGTGCTCCTAAAATCCCTGGTATCGCTCGATGAACATCATAAACATCCTTTTTTGCTAAATAAATAATTCTAATTTTTGTTCGAAAACCAATTTTAGAAATTTTTCTTTGAATAGCAGCTACCACTTCTTTTTCACCTGGCGAAAGGAAGGAAATTAAAGATGGTGGTTCTTCTTTTTCAATTGCTTTTGTCTCACCGCCGGTAATTGTTTCACCAAAGAATATCTCGTAAATAAAATTAGATAAAGCTCCAAAAATTTTTGGAATTAAACTGCTTAAAAAATCGCTAAGTCCTCCTCCAGTTTTTTCTTTTGGTTTAGCACCAATTAATTTATTAACTAATTCTTCACCTCTTTTTTTCCAAGTTAAACCACCGAAAGTAATAAGAATTTGAATCCATATTTGTTCTCCTTCACGAATTTTATTTAAAACTTCTAAAAGATTTGAAATTGGATCTTTAAATTCGCCAGATAAAGAGTGTTCAAAAGAAGGATAGGTCCTAATTGGATAAGCTTCTTTGTTATAAAGAACAATTTCTGTTCCCCAAAGATTGTATTCTGGATGAGGAAATCTATCAGGAGCATCTTTTGTATAATCTTCGACTTCATAAATTTCAATGTTTGGATATTCTCCGTAAAAGGCTGCTTCAACTAGGTTTCGATATTCCAATGGCGTCCGGACTAAAAATTGGATATTTCCTTCTTTACTAATGATTTCAAAAGAAAAACGCGGTCGGTTAAAAATTGAAGAATCTTGGACAAAACCACGAGCTGAACCAGCAGTCGCTAAATGAGCAAATAATCGCTCTGTGACCTCTGGACCATGAGGATTGTCTCTTGGCACATCAAGGGCTAAAAGCACATATTTAGTATTCTTTTCTTTAATTATTTCAGATCGATAATTAAGAATTTGAGTTATACCCCAGATAATTAAAAAAACAAAAATCAGCCAACCACCATTTGTTATCAAACGCCAAATAAGAGCAAAAAATGGTAAATTTGCCCAATTCAATATTTCTTCTAAATTAATGGTAAATTTTGGAATATTTATTTCCAAAGGCATATTATTTTATAATCCTTCTTTTTCAAGTTCTTCTAATAATTTTCTTTGTTTTTTTGTCAAAACTTTAGGTATTTTTATATTGATAGTTACTAATTGATCTCCTCTTCCTTTTGTTCTTAAATATGGAACACCTTTGCCTTTTAATCTGAAAACTTGGCCAGAACGAGTTCCGGGAGGGATTTTTAAAATCACCTCTCCTTCTAATGTTTTAACTCTTAATTTTCCACCTAAAACTGCTGTTGAAATAGGGATTTCTTCTTCAGATAAAATATCATGACCTTTCCTTTTAAAAAATGGATCTGGTTTAATATGAAAAGTTAAATATAAATCTCCTGCTTGACCTCCCTTTATTCCTGCCTCACCTTGACCTCTTAAAACAATTGTTTCTTTTTCATCAATACCAGCAGGAATTTTGACTTTTAAAGTTTTTCTTTCGAAAATCCTTCCTTCGCCGGCACATCTTAAACATTTTTTCTCTGGAACCTTCCCCTCACCTCCACATTTAGGACAAGTTATTGTTGTTCTAATTTGACCGAAAAAAGTTGATCGAACTTTTAAAATTTGACCAGAACCACGGCAGTTTGAACAAGTAATAAATTTAGAATCTTTAGCTACTCCACTGCCATTACATTCTGGACAAATAACAAGTTTATCTAAAGAAATTTCTTTCTCACCACCAAAGATTGCCTGACGAAAGTCTAAAGTTACATTAAGATGAAGATCTCGACCTCGCTTGGCTCTTGGTTTGGCTCTTGTTTTTATTCCAAAAAAGTCTTCAAAAAGATCCTCTAAATTAGTAAAACCCCATTCTCCCTCTTCAGAAAAATCACCAAAAATATCTTTCATTGCCTCAGCATAATTCACCCAATCTCTAAATCCTTCAAAGCCAGCAAAACCGCCAGCTGCTTGCGCCTGTTCGAAGGCCGAACCATACTGATCATAAAGCCTTCTTTTTTCTGGATCAGAAAGAACTTGATAAGCCTCGTTAATTTTTTTAAATTTTTCGTTCATTTCTTTGTATTCTGGTTTGCCATAAAATTTATCCGGATGATACTTTTGAACCAATTCCCTGTAAGCCCGCTTAATCTCTTCTGGCGAGGCATCTCTTTTTACACCTAAAATTTTATAATAATCTTCACTCATATTTTTATAAATCTTCTTCAGAAAATATTTTGATTTTTTTCTTTTTTAACAATTTAGTTGTTATCCCATTTCCTTCAATTAGTTTACCTGAGAAAGTGCCATCATAAATTTTGCCATAACCACAAGATGGACTTTTTTGTTTTAAAATAGCTTCTTTGATACCAAAAAATTTAACAATCTTTAAAACTTCTTTTGCACCTTTTAAAAAATATTTTGTTACATCTTTACCAGATTTTGTAAATACTTTATTTCCTTTCTGCTCAGCTGGTTCTCTTGGTGTTGGTAATCCACCAAATTGTTCTGGACAAACTGGAATTAAAATTGCTTTTTTTGTCAAATCCAAAACCTTTTTATTTAGATTATTCTTACCATCATATCGACAGTTTATTCCTAGTAAACAGGCACTACAAATAATTATATTTTTATTTTTCATATCGAAATATCCTCTCCCTCTTTCATTACTTTTTCTATTCGAACAAAATGGAAAAGAATAAGAATTTGAAAGATCAAAAGAGAGAAAAATAAAACAAGCCAGGAAAATGGAATAAAAATGATTCTTAGAACAAAGAAAACAAAAATTGCAGAAATAATCGGCAGATATTTAAGATAAGGACCAAATAATCTAGTTAATTGTTTATTAGCTAATTTATTAATTACTTCAGCAATTTTTTCATTACCTTTTAATTCAATTCCTAAATTTTTTGCCAATTCATTTCTCTTTTGAGCTAAATCTTTTGGGTCAATATTTTCTGCCTGTTTTTTTACTAGATTGTTAATTTCTGGATCTTTTAAAAGTTCATCAAAATTAATTTCTTTTAGATTCTTGCCTTGAAACTTTTTATTTTTAATTATTTCTGGTGAAAGGTTATCAAGATCAATCTTTTCTAAGGCTAAATTTATTTTTACCATCTCATCAATTGTCATTTCTAACTCAAAAAATGGCAAAACTTTAACAATTGTTCTTTTCAATGGCTTTAAAATCATTTCTAAAATCTGAGGTGATAAATTTATTCCTTCTTTATCAATTTTTGTTAATGGATAAAAATAACTAATCAAAGCAAAGAAAAAAGCTAAGAATGTTGTCATCAATGGCATCCCTTTTTTAAAGATCATTATTAATGAAATTTTTAATCTTTCATTTCTTTCTTTTTGCATCAAGGATCGAGACAGAATGAAAATCAAAAAGAGAATGACCAAGCCAATTAAAAGATAGTAATGAAATTTAAAAAATAAAAAGAAAATCGCTAAGCTAAAAAAATAGGTAATTATAGCAATAGATTTTGGAACTAACAGAGAAAAGATTAACCAGAAAACTAGAAAAAGGAAAAGCCAGATACCTAACCAAATTAAAGATCGCCAAGAAAAATCTTGTTTAAGAAAAGTATGATTCAATTTTTGCCAAAGTAAGAAGGTAATTGCCAATATTAAAACAGAGAGAATAAATACTTTTATTGTTTTAGAACTTGGCATGTCAATTTTTTAATTTACTATTTTTCCTCCGTATATTCTCCTTCTATCGGCTCTTCTTTATCTTTATTTTTTTCTGAAGATTTCTGTTCTTGTTGGCGATATAATTCTGCCCCAATTTTCTGAATTTCTTGTGATAGTGCTTCCATTCCTTTTTTAATTAAATCAGCATCATTACCAGTTATGCTCTTTTTTAATTCGGCAATTTTTTCTTCAATTACTTTTTTATCTTCATCTTTAATTTTATCAGCAAAATCTTTTAATGTTTTTTCAGAACTATAAATCAAAGCATCAGCTTGATTTTTTAATTCAGCTAATTCTCTCTTTTTTCTATCTTCTTCAGCAAATTTCTCTGCTTCTTTTCTCATTCTTTCAATTTCTTCTTTTGAGAGTGCTTTTGAATCACGAATAACAATATGCTGTTCTTTTCCAGTAGCTTTATCTTTTGCTCTAACTGTTAAAATACCATCAGCATCAATATCAAAAGTAACTTCAATTTGAGGAACACCTCGAGGAGCTGGTGGAATTCCATCTAAAATAAATCTACCAAGTGTTCGATTATCTGCTGCCATAGGTCTTTCACCTTGAAGAACATGAATTTCAACTGATGTCTGA
Source organism: uncultured Patescibacteria group bacterium (assembly GCA_938030745.1). Taxonomy (GTDB): domain Bacteria; phylum Patescibacteriota; class Patescibacteriia; order UBA2591; family CALHIP01; genus CALHIP01. The sequence continues at coordinate 24,064 of CALHIP010000012.1, forward strand.
TTATCACTCGCAGTAGAAAAAATCTGAGTTTTTGAAGTTGGAATAGTTGTATTTCTTTCGATCAATGGCGTCATTATTCCACCTAGAGTTTCAATTCCTAAAGTCAATGGTGTAACATCTAACAATTGAACTTCTCTCACTTCAGTGTCACCAGCTAAAATAGCTGCTTGAATAGCTGCACCCATCGCTACACATTCCATTGGATCAATACCTCTTTCAATTTTTGGTCCAAAATAGTCTTCTAAAAATTTCTGAACAATCGGCATCCGTGTTGGTCCGCCAACTAATATAATTTTTTCAATATCAGCTGGAGTTAATTTAGCGTCAGCAAGAGCTCTTTCTATTGGACCACGACATCTTTCAATTACTGGTTTAACTAAATTTTCTAATTTAGCCCTAGTTATTTTCATTAGTAAATGTTTTGGACCTTCTGAAGTAGCAGTAATAAATGGAAGATTAATTTCTGTCTCTAAAACAGAAGAAAGCTCAATTTTTGCTTTTTCTGCTGCCTCGCGAATTCTTTGCATTGCCATTTTATCTTTCCTTAAGTCAATCCCTTCTGATTTTTTGAATTCTTCAATAATATAATCAATCAAAATGTTATCCATATCTGTTCCGCCAAGTTGGGTATCGCCAGCAGTTGAGAGAACTTCAAAAACACCACCGCCAAAATTCATAATTGTTACATCTAAAGTTCCTCCACCAAAATCAAAAACTAAAACTTGCTGATCTTTTTCTTGAATTTTATCAAGACCATAAGCTAAACAAGCAGCAGTTGGTTCATTAATAATTCTAATCACTTCTAAACCAGCAATAGCACCTGCATCTTTCGTTGCTTGCCTTTGAGCATCGTCAAAATAAGCTGGAACTGTAATAACTGCTTTTTCAACTTTATCACCTAAATATAACTCAGCATCTCTTTTAATTTTCTGTAAAATAAAAGCTGAAATTTGTTGAGGAGTATATTCTTTACCAAAAATCTTATACTTAAAATCAGTACCCATTTTTCTTTTCACGCCAGTAATTGTTCCTTCTGGATTAGCTACTGCTTGACGTCGAGCTGGTTCGCCAACAAGTAATTCGCCATCTTTAGTAAAAGCAACATAAGACGGAAAAGCCTTACCGCCAACTAAAGTTGTTCCTTCTGCTGAAGGAATCATTTTCGGTCGACCAGCCTCAACATAGGCTGCAGCTGAGTTTGATGTACCAAGATCTATACCAATGATCTTAGGCATATGGGTTATGTTAATAAATTCTAAATCTTTTATCCTAATTCTAATATCCAAATTTAAAGAATTTAGATATTAGAATTTAGGATTTTTTTGATTTCTTTACTTTGATTTTTATTTTTTTCGCCTTAGCTACTGGTGCCTTGGGAATAACAATTTTTAAAAGTCCATCTTCATAAGTAGCCTGAGCCTTATCGCCAATTACTTTAGTTGGCAAACCTACTACTCGATAAAAGCTTCCATAACGAACTTCTTTACGGTAATAATCTTTTTCTTCAACTTCTGATTTTTTCTCACTTTTTCCTTTTAAGATCAATTTATCATCCTCTACTGAAATATCAACTTTTTCTGGCTCAATTCCAGGAACTTGTGTTTCAACAATAACATTATCTCCTTTTTCATAAACATCAACTGGAGGAATAAATTCAGCTTCTTTTATTTCTGGCCATTCTCTTTCAATCAATTTATACCATCGATCAATCCATTTATCAACTTCCTCCCAATCTTCCCAAGGTCGCCAAAGCCAAGGTCGCCAAGGAATAAGTGGCATATGTTTTAAATTAAAATCTTATCTAAAAATTTTCGACCTTTTGTTTAAAAAGTTTTTTATTTTACTATAACCTTAGCCACTTTTATTACTTTGCCATTCATTTTATACCCAGTACTTACTTCTTCCACGATTTCATCACTTTCTCCTCTTTTTTCAACAGCTTCATGTAACTCAGGATTGAATTTTTCACCAAGAGTCTTTATTTTTTCTATTCCTAGATCTTTTAAAAACTCATCAAATTGTTTTTTTATTTGTTTTAGTCCTTCTATTAGTGCCTCTTTCTGAGTTTCTTGATACTCTAATGATTTATTTAGATTTTCATAAATTGGCAAAATTTTTAAAACTAAATCTTTAGTTGCAAATTCTATCCATTCACTTTTTTCCTTTTCAATTTCTCTTTCTCGATTAATATAATCTGCCTTAGCCCTTTTCCAACCATCTAAATATTCTTTATTCTGTTTTTTTAATTCTTCAATTTCCTTCTTTAACTGATTTATTTCTTCTTTTAACTTATTAATATCTTCTTTTTTTCCGAAAATCATATAATTTTTTTAATAGATTTTATTAAACTCAGATTTTTATTATAATCCATTCTTATTGGACCTAATAAACCAATAACAATTTTTTCATTATCTATTTCAATTTTATCAAATATTGTTGCACATTTATCACCGAAAGGATTTTCATCACCAATTAAAATTTTTACTTCATTTATCTTATCAAAAATATTTCTCATTGTCTCGTCTAGATGGTCAATTATTTCAGAGAAATTTTTGACTAAAGATAAATCTTTAAATTCTGGTTGATGGAAAAGATAAGAAAGACCAGTATAATAAAAATCTTCTTTTGAGAATGCTACTACTACTGCCTCTTTTGAAAGTTCAGCTAATTTTTTAGCTAAATTTTTCACTCTTTCTCTTTTTCCTTTCTTTTTATTATCGATTTCAAAGAACTTCTCTATCAAGAAATTATCTTCTTCTTTTAAAAAATTATCAAGAAAAAATTTAAAACCTTTAAGGGTAGGAATTCTTCCGGCTGAAGTATGAGGTTGAAAAAGCAAACCCATTTTTGTTAAATCAAGCATCTCATTACGAAGAGTTGCTGAACTTAATTTCGGGAAATCTTTTTTTGCTAACATTCTAGAACTAATTGGTTTTGCTTTCTTAATATATTCTTCAATTACTTTTTTTAAAACTTTCTTTTTTCTTTGAGTAAGCATAGGTTTTATTTTATATTCCAATTTTATCAAAATTAGCACTCTTGTGTCAAGAGTGCTAACCTGTGGATAACTTAAGTTTTATCTATCGAACCCTTTTGGATAATTCTGATAAAATTGCCAAGCGGTTTTAATGATTGTTTCTAAATCAGAGTATTTTGGTTGCCAGCCAAGCTCTTTTTTTATTTTATTCGAGCTGGCAATTAAAATTGGTGGATCACCGATTCTTCTTGGTTTTATTTTAGCTGGAATTTTCTTGCTAGTGATCTTTCTTGCCATTTCTAAAACTTCTTTAACAGAAAATCCTTTTTCTGAACCCAAATTATAAATTTTTGATTTTTTATTTTTTAATAAAAATTTTAGAGCTAAAATATGGGCATTTGCTAAATCACTAACATGAATATAATCTCTGATACAAGTTCCATCTTTAGTTGGATAATCATTACCATAAATTTCTAAATATTTTTTTTGAGAAAGAGCAACTTTCAAAATGTTAGGAATCAAATGAGTTTCTGGCCGATGGTCTTCACCAATTAAGCCAGATAAATCAGCACCGGCAGCATTAAAATAACGAAGAGAAATAAATTTTAAACCGTAATTTTTGTCAAAATATTCTAATAATTTTTCAAAAAGATATTTTGTTTGGCCATAAACGTTGAATGGTTTTAAAGGAGAATCTTCTTTTAATGGAAATTTTTGTGGCTGATAAACTGCTGCTGATGAAGAAAAAATAATATATTTAATTTTATTTTTGATCATTGCTTCAAGTAAATTTATCCCATTTAAAACATTATTTTTGAAATATTTTTCTGGTTTTTTCATTGACTCCTCTGCCTCAATAAAACTAGCTAAATGAATAATAACTTTTGGCTTATATCTTTTAAAAACTTGATTAAGTTTATTTTTATCTTCTAAATCACCTTTAATAAAAAAACCACCTAAAACTGCTTGGCGATGACCAGAAGATAAATTGTCATAAACAAAAATTTGATGATTTTTTTTAAGTAATTCTTTAACAACATGAGAACCAATATATCCAGCGCCACCAGTAATAAAAATACGCATATTAGTTATAAATATAAAATTGTAGATTAAAAAGTCTATTCTTTCAAAGATTCAATTTCTTCTGCAATACGGTCAAGATAAGAATAGTCTGATTTTTCTTTTATTTTTTTTGGAATAATCACATCTTTGATAAGTGTGATTAGTCCCATCTTCCAATCTTTTTTAGATTCTTCATCACCTCCCATAGTCTCAATAATAGGAATTTTTTTTCTCTCGCATATTCCAATATTTGCTTCAATTTCATTCCATGATGACCTAAAGAAGTAACAATTACTGTAGGCACTTTCTTCAATTCTTCTAAAATTTTTATTCCTGGTGTATTTTCTCTAAGTTTTTTATCAATTTCTTTTTGCAAATCATCTTCAGGTATTATTTCTAAAAGAGAACTATATTTTCTTATAAGTGCCAACTCATCTTCTTCAGAAACGTCCTTTAATTCTTCTTCTATAGTTCTCTCTCCTATTTTTAATCCTGAGATTATCGAGAAAAATTCTTTCAATTCTTCAAGAATTCTTTTTTTCTTTTCTTTATCGGTTTCACTAAGAAATTTCATTAAAAGTTGGGAAGGGTGATTTTCTTCAAACTCTTTTTGTTTTTCTTTGTCAAAGGGATGAAGTGTTGTTCTTCCTTTCCATTTATAAATCTTTTCAAATTCTCCCATCATCCCTAATTTTTTTTCATCTTCTGGTATAAAAACATCAACTAAAACACCAGACCACCCCTCTTTTTTCTTCTCTTCAAATTCTTTCATATTCTTTACCTTTTCAAAAATAATCGGTAAATTTAGTGTTTTAATTTTTTCCTCTAATTTCTCGAAGTCTTTAATATATTCTTGATTATCTTCAATGACCAAAATCTTAATTAAAAATTCTTTTTCTTTTTCTTCTCTTGATGGTATCCCTTCCTTTGATAGAAATCCAAATGGCATAAATTTAAAAATAATAAAATTTATAATAAAATTTCGACCTTTAAAAATTTCTTTTTTAACTATTCAATTTTTCAATTTTCCCACATCCTATTTTATGGCCGCATTTAGGACAAATCTTCCCTTTTTCAATTGTTTCCATCGCCTCTAATATATCTCCCACCTCTTCTCTATAGCCACATTTATTACAGACCAACAGAACCTTTTCTTTTTTTTCTGGTTCTGGAATCTTTAAAGATTCTTTACTTTCTTTTCCACTCATATCATTAAATAATAAACTTTTTTAAAAAATTGGTCAAGTGAAGTTTTATCACATTACCGCCAAGAGAGCTAAACTAAATGGTCTTTGTTTTCTCAATTCTTTTAGACTGTACCAATCTTTCAATAAAGCTAGAGCTTTAAAAACTTTTGGCTAAAGATTTTTCTCTTGAAGAAATCTTTCTCTTTTAAATTAAAAAAGGGGTGGAAAGAAAGCCACCCCTTTTTAGTTTTTAATAATCCATTTTTAATAATCCATGATAAATTTCTCGCTGAACTAGATTGTCCATTGACGCCTGCAAACTCTCTTTTATTAAATCATTGTAGATTTCATCTAATCCTCGTATCAGTTCGGGATTCTCCGAAATAATTTCTGAAAGTGATTTTCCTTTTCCTAATAATTCCCTAATTTTCTTTGCTGCTTCTTCTGGAGTTAAATTATTCATATTTCACCTCCTTTAGAAATTATAAATTTTTTTTAATTTCTTCAATGATTTTAAAATTTTCAGAGTTTTAAGAACTTGTGGATGTGGGAACTCTTCTTTATTAAGAACTTCTAAGCATTTTTCAGCAAATGAAGAAAGTTTACTTTCTTGAGGAAAATTCTTACTTATTTTATCTATTACCGCAAGTAAAACATTCGCTAAGGCCATCTGGAAAAATCCAACCTGAGCTAACTCTTCAGTAAATTCGAATGTCTTAAAATATCCTATCGCTGTATCACTTATTGCTCCCCAACCTACTGAGAATAAAGGATTTATCACTTCAAGGACTGGATGAACTATTTCACCCCTTTCTCTGGCTTTATCAAACCAATCGAATATTTTAAAATAACCTACATAATGATACAAAGTAATAATTTCTTCAATAGCTCGTTTTAATCCATTTTCTTTTATAAACAATAATAATTCGGATGAATCATTTTTAGAGGAGATAAAAGCGCGAATAATGGCATCTGATTCGCTTAATTCATAAAGTAGATTAACTAGCTGGGAAGAATTTTGAGTTTCCTTTAATTTCATTTCAATATTTTGAGACTGCTTTAACAAATTTTGGAATTCTTTAATTTTATTTTTGAGTTGGTTATCAAGACTGCTACTCTTTAAAAGAAGAGATAAACCTGGATAAGTCTTGTTATATTTTTGAAGGAGTGTATCTATCTTTTTCATCTGTTTTTGCATATCCGAAGGTAATATCCCCCAGCTTATTCCGTATGGATCAATTAAAATCCAGTCACCATCTGAAAGTTGAACAAGTAAACAAGTATGAAATCCGAGTTCTTTTTCTAATCTGATTTCTGCTACCTCTTTATTTATTTTAAGACTCTGCTCAAAAGCTTCATCATTCTTAATTTCTCGCTCTGAAAGATCGTTATTGATAATTTTATTTAGAAACAAGGTAAGATTACATTCAATTTCTGTAAGTGATTTTAGGACGAAAGCACTATAAAATTTGGCTGAACACCGAGAAAAGAATGAAGCTAACTGAATTTCTTTACCTAGACAATTTAACTCAGAACCGGATTTTTTAATCTGCCTTGGAAGAAATCGGGTAATACCTTGTTTGACATTGAATTCTTCTTCAAACTTTTTCAATTCCTGAAGCCCTTCTTTCGTTGTCGGAATAAGTTTTTGTGCTTTTGAACGAAGGAGTAAGAAAAGGGATTCCACTACCTTGATCTGATTTTCTTTGTCTCCACTTTTCCATTGTTTAACTAAATTTTCTAATTTTGGAAGTAATTCTTTTCCCGCTTTAATTAACTCATAACCAATGGTTTCTATTAATATGGAGAGTTGCCATTTCTTCAGAGAGAAAGGGAAGGAAGATTCTGTTATTTTACTAATTGCTTCTTCATCATTGTTGTATTTCCGCAAGATTCTTCCTAAGGAAAAAAGATCAGGGAATATATTCCCATATTCATCGATTGAAGGAAAATTATCACCTCCTATGCGCTTTCTCCAATACTTCGAAGAAAAAATCTTTTCAAGAGAGAGAGAAGGATTGATACCTTCTTGTAAAACAAAGTCTATTATTTCGTTAAGATTCTTTTTTTTGTCCATTTTTCCTCCTTTGAAGGGTGGTTTAAAATCCCTTCATTATAAGGATAATTTATTTTTTAAAATTTGTCAATAATTAATGTGTTAACACCTTGAAACAGATTTTTATCCGCCTTGTTGAACGAAATTTGGCCAACGAAATGGAATTTTTTCAGTATTCCAAGGTATTCGATATTCATCTGGCTTCTTATAGTTATAAGTTTTTGTCGGAATATTTAAAATTTTTGCTCCTTTTTTTGTTAAGGCAGTAAAACCATGAACAACGCCTTTAGGAATTTTTAAAACTATATGCTCTCCCCTTTCCTCTGGTGCTGATAAGATAAATTTAGCTGTCTTACCATAAGTTTTTGATTTTTTTCTTGCATCATAAAGCCCGATCAAGGCTTTTCCATCAAGACAGACAAAATAATCATCTTGTAATTTATGATAATGCCAAGCCTTAGCTATCCCGTATTTGCAGAAAGTTATATAAACTTGACCAAATTTTTTAAAAATTTTGTCATCAGAACGTAAAATTTCCATCAAAAAACCGCGACTATCTTTAATAACTTTTAATTTTTTTATTTTTACTCCTTCAATCATAAAATTATCTTAATTTATCAATTATTTTATAAATATCACCAGCACCCATAATTAATAAAACATCATCATCTTGTAAATTTTCTAAAATAAATTTTTTTGTTTCTTTTAAATCTTTAGCATAAATAATTTTTTTACCAGTCCTTTTAATAATCTCTTTAACAAGATCTTTTGAACTAATATCTTGATCTTTTTTTTCTTCCCTTCCAGCTACACTATAAATCTCTGAAATAATAGCTAAATCTACATCGTCAAAACTTTTGACGAATTCGTTAAAAAGTGTTTTCGTCCGATGGTGATGATGTGGTTGAAAAACAACAAAAATTCTTTTTTTAGGATAAAATTCTTTAGCGGCAACAATGGTATTTTTAACAGCAGTTGGATGATGGGCATAATCTGAAACAATTTTTAATTTTAAATTTTTAATTTTTAAATCATGAACTTCAAATCTTCGCCAAACGCCGGAAAAGTTTTCTAAAACATCTTTAATAATTTTTGGATTAACACCTAAAGCTAAAGCACAAGTTGAGGCAGCTAAAAAATTATAAATATTAAAAATTCCAGGGATTTTTGAATTCAAATTATTAATTTTTAATTTTAGATCATAAAAATTTGAGTCAGCAACTAAATCAAATTTTTGAAAACCAGCACCAATTTTAATATTTTTTGCCATAACATCAGCTGGTTTTTTAATACCATAACTAATAACCTTCCGATGGGGTAAAAGTTTTTTTAATAAATTTTCATCATCAATATTTAAAATTATTTTGCCATCAATTGGTAATTTATCAATATATTTTTGAAAATGAAAAATAATATCATTAAGATCTTTATAATAATCTAAGTGATCTTGTTCTAAATTCGTTAAAACAATAATTTTTGGCTTAAGTTTTAACATATGAGCCCGCCATTCACAACCTTCAACAATCAAATATTTACTTTGACCAAAACGAAGGTTTCCGTAAGAAAAATTTTTTACTAATGAACCGACAATAACAGTTGGATCAAGACCTGCTTTTTCTAAAATTAATCCAATCAAAGCAGTAGTTGTTGTCTTACCATGGGTACCGGAAACAGTAATAGTAAAATAATTTTTTGATATTTCACCTAAAAATTCTGGATAAGAAAATTGAGGAATTTTTAATTTTTTTGCTTTTTCTCTTTCTGGATTATTTTTGGGAACAGCTGGCGAATAAATCACTAAATCAACATCTTTTTTTAAATTTTTCTTTTGATGACCAATAAAAATTTTTGCTCCTTTCTTTTTTAAATCATTAGTAATTTCTGAGGATACTAAATCAGAACCGGAAACTTTTTTATTTAATAAAATCATCATCTTTGCAATAGCAGAAACGCCAATTCCGCCAATACCAATAAAATGAATTTTTTTTATTTTATTTAAATTCATAAAATCCTTAAATTTGACAAATTTTTAGAATTTCTTTAACAATCTTCTCTTTAGCATCGAAAGGAATAATTTTTTTAATATTCTCTTGAAGTTGATTTTTTAATTTTTCATCAAAGATCAATTTCCTAATTTCATTTAATAATTTTTGACTAGTTAATTCTTTTTGATTTAAAACTATAACTGCATTTTTCCCGGCAAAATATTTTGCGTTTGCTTCTTGATGAGAATCTGGAATAGGAATAATAATTGCTGGTTTACCTAAAACAGCTAATTCAGATAAAACATTCATTCCAGCTCGTGAGATAACTAAATCAGCAACCGCATAGGCATCAGCTATCTCTTCAGTTAAAAATTCATAAAGATGGTATCGATAATTAATTTCTGATTTCCAATTTCTAATTTCTAATTTTCCTTTTCCAGTAAGATGAATTATCTGACAAAAATCAAGTAATTGATCAAGGCTTTGCCAAACTAAATTATTAAGAAAAGCTGCTCCTGTTCCACCACCTAAAATAAAAACAACTGGTAAATTTTTTTCTAAATCAAACCTTTCTCTTGCTCTCTCCTTATCGCCTTTAAATATAACCTCTCTAACTGGATTGCCAACCAAAACTGTTTTCTTTTTTGGAAAATCATTAAGAGATTTTTCGAAAGTAACAGTAATTTTTTTAGCAAAAGGAGCTAAAATTTTATTGCTTAGGCTTGGAATAATATCTTGTTGATGAATTAAAGATGGAATTTTTAAAAGCCAACCAGCTAAAACTACTGGAACAGAAACATAACTACCAGCACTAATAATTATTTGAGGACGAAATTTTATTAACAAAAAAATTGATTGGAAAAAACCTAATAAAATAAAAATTGGGTCGATAAAATTTTGCCAAGAAAAATAACGACGAAGCTTGCCAGAAAAAATTTGTTTAAAATGAAAATTATAATCTTTAATCATTTCTTTTTCTGGCTGACCCTTTTTTGTTCCAATAAAAATAAATTCAGCTTCTGGTTTTTTCTTCTTAATCTCTTCGGCAATAGCTAAAAGAGGAGCAACTGAACCACCAGTACCACCGCCAACTAAAAATACTTTCATAAGTTATAAATTAAGAAATATACTTTGAAATATTAATCAAAAGTCCAAGAGCAGCTAAATTCATACTCATTGCACTACCACCATAGCTAATTAAAGGTAAAGGAACACCAGTTAAAGGCAAAATTCCTAACATCGAACCAAGGTGAATAAAAAATTGAAAACCAAACCAAGAAACAATTCCAACTATTACTAATTGAGAAAATAAATCAGGAGAATTTTTTGCTAGTTTAAGTCCTCGAAAAATAAAAAGAAAAAATAAAAAAATAATTAATGTTGCACCAATAAAACCTAATTCTTCGGCAATGATTGAAAAAATTGAATCACTAAAAACCTCAGGTAAATAGAAAAACTTTTGACCGGAAAGACCTAATCCTCGACCAAAAAGACCGCCTGAACCAATAGCAATTAATGATTGTTGAAGATGATAAGAAATTCCTTTTGGTTCTATTTGTGGATAAAGAACTGCTTTCAATCGGTTTTCTAAATAAGGAAATTTTTGGATAAAAAGTGGAAGAAGAAGGCAAATGATTAATAAGAATAAAAACAAATAAATTAAGTTTCCGCCAGCGACGAAATAGATCGTTAAAGCAATTAAAATTACCATTATTAGCCCACTAAAATTTGGTTGAAGAATAATTAAAAAAGAAATAAAACCTAAAATTAAAATAAATGGTAAAAAGGTTAAAGAAAAACTTTTTATTTCTTTTTCTTTCTTAACAAAAAAATTAGCTAAAAATAAAATCAGAGCAAATTTTAAAAATTCAATAGGTTGAAAAGAAAAGAATTTAAAATCAAGCCAGCGACGAACTGGTCCAGCTGTTTTAAAAGGTGGAAGAAAAACAGCAATTAATAAAATTAAAGAAAAAATAAAAATAAAAGAACTTAATTTTTGCCATGATTTGTAATTAATAAAGAAAAAAAGGAAGAAAAAGATCAAACCAGGAATTAGTCCATTTAAAACTTGATGTTTAAGATAGTAATAAGGATCTTTAAAATTTTTATAGCCAAGTGGTGCACTAGCTGAATTAAGAAAAATTAAGCCAATAATTAAAAGAAAAAAAACAAGAGTAAGAAGAAAATAATCTGGTTGATGAACCTTCTTCATATTTATTTTATTAATTTAACACATTGAATAAATTGATTAGCACGATCGTAGGCATTCTTGAAAAGACCAAAGCTAGCACAACCAGGTGAAAGTAAGACAATATCTCCTTGCTGAGCTTCTGCTGTTGCTAATCTGACAGCCTGTTTCATTGTTTTAGCAAAAATTATTGGTGAATTATAACCACTCATTAATAACTGGCGATGGATTTTTCTTGTTGCCGTCCCAGGTAAAAGAATTACTGCTTTACATTTTTCTTTTATTTTTTTAGCCATTTTTAAAAAATCAAGTTTCTTATCAGCTCCACCAGAAATTAAAATAATATTTTTCCTTGAATTAAAAGAATTAAGAGCTAAAATTGTTGATTGAGGAACAGTCGAAGCGGAATCATTATAATATCTAATACCATTTTTTTCTCCGATAAATTCCAAACGATTAGGTAAACCATGAAAGGTTTTTATTGCCTTCTTAACAATTGAAGATGGAATTTTTAAAACTGAAGCAATAGCGGCAGCAGCTAAAATATTTGTTTTGATCATTTTTCCTTTAATCTTTTCATGACTTAAGAACTTATAAGGAGGTGATTCCTGAGAAAAATATATAATTTTACTTTTTGCTTCTTTAGCAAATTTTCTAGTTATCGGATCATCAGCGTTTAAAATTAAAAAATCTTTTTTTGTTTGCCATTTAAAAATAAGTTTTTTAGATTTTACATATTCATTAAAATTTTTATAACGATCGAGGTGATCAGGAAAAACTGTTGTAATACAAGCAATATTTGGACTTTTTTTTAAATGGGCCATATCTTCTAATTGCCAAGAAGAAATTTCTAAAATTGCTAATTGATAATTTTTATCTAAATAATTCAATGGTGATTGACCAATGTTGCCACCAAAAATAAATTTTTTCTTGGCGGTTCTTAAAATATGAGAGATAAGACTTACAGTCGTTGATTTACCCTTAGTTCCCGTGACTCCAACAATTTTACCTTTAAATAATCTAAAAAAAATTGAAAGATCACTTTCGATTGGAATTTTGTTTTTTTTAGCAATTTTAAGATACTTTGAGTCGCGTGGAACAGCTGGGTTTTTAATTATCAAATCAGCCTGGGCAAAATCCTTTTCTCTATGTTTTCCTAGGACATATTTAACTGGTAGATGTTTTAATTTATTTAAAGAATCTTTTAACTCTTTTTTTGTTTTTAAATCAGTAACTAAAACATGAGCACCTTTTTTAACTAACCATTTCACCGTTTCAACTCCACCACCTAACAAACCTAAGCCCATTACCACTACTTTTTTGTTTTTAAGATTTTGAAAATCCATTTTAAAGTATAATTTTATCTTTTTCTTTTAAATAAATAGTTTTTCAATCAGAAAGATCATTAAGCCAAAAGCAGCTGAAAGGCCACCAATCAACCAAAAACGCATCACAATTTTTGGTTCTTCTAATCCTTTTGCTTCAAAATGATGATGGAGTGGTGTAGAAAGAAAAATTTTGCGATGGAAAATTTTTTTAGAAATAATTTGAATAATAACTGAGAGAGATTCTATCACAAATGGAAAACAAATAATTGGTAATAAAATAACAGTGTTTGTCAGCATCGCCATCACTCCTAAGGTTACACCCAATCCCATTGCTCCTGTATCTCCCATAAAAAATTTTGCCGGATAGATATTGTGCCACAAAAAAGCAATTAAAGCACCAACAATTACACCAGAAAAAGCAGCTAAATTTGTTTTTCCTTGAAGAAAAGCAATAACTCCATAACTGACAAAAGCAATTAGTAAAAGCCCGCCAGCCAAACCATCAAGGCCATCAGTTTCATTAACAGAAAAAGCAGTAGCAACAATAACAAAAATAAAAAGTGGAACATACCACCAACCAATTTCAAAATCACCAAGAAAAGGAATATGAATGATACTCCATTCTAATTTCCAGAAAAACCACCAGGCACCGATAATCGCAATTAAAGTATAAAGAATTAAACGTTCGCGAATTTTAAGACCACCTCTACCTAATTCACCTTTTCTAATATCGACTAAATCATCAATTAAACCAATGATAGCTGAACCAATTAAAACGCCTAAAGGTAAAAATGTTTCTTTTCGGACCAAAAAATTTAAAATTTTAAAAATCTCATGGCCAGTAATTTGCCAAAGAAAAAAAATAGCTAAAATTAAAAAAAGAGTTGTCAACCAAACAAGTAAACCACCCATTGTTGGTGTTCCCTCTTTTTTCTTATGAATTTGAGTATAAATAGGAGTAGTTCCATTATTTCTGATTTTTTTACCTAATTTATATTTATAAAGAAAACGAACTAAAAATGGCAACCAACTAATAGCTAAAAGAAAAGAAATAATAGTAAGAAAAATAATTTTGATGATAGCAAGCAGTTCCATATCGCTAATTAATCGTTATATTTTTGAAGCAATATATTCGGTCATCTCAACTAAACGACAAGCATAGCCCCATTCATTATCATACCAGGCAACAACTTTTATTAAATCATCAATAACCATTGTTAAAGAAAGATCGATAATAGCCGAATGAGAATTTCCTTTTAAATCAGTTGAAACAACTGGTTCATCGGTTACTTCTAAAATTCCTTTTAATCTTCCTTGAGATTCTTTTTTAAATAAATCATTTAATTCTTCTTTGCTTGTCTTTTTTTCAACCTGACAGATAAAATCTAAAAGACTAACAGTTGGAGTTGGTACTCTTAATGAAATTCCATCCAATTTTCCTTTCATTTCTGGTATAACTTGAGAAATTGATTTTGCTGCACCTGTTGAAGTTGGAATAATTGAAAGAAGAGCTGCTCTGGCTCTCCTTAAATCTTTATGGGGAAGATCTAACAATCTTTGGTCATTAGTATAAGCATGAGTAGTGGTAAAAAATCCTTTTTTGATTCCAAAATTTTCATAAATAATCTTAACAATTGGTGCTAGACAATTAGTAGTACAAGAAGAATTAGAAATAATCAGATCTTTTTTTGGATCAAATTTTTCTTCATTAACACCTAAAATATAAGTTGGAATTTCTGGATCTTTTGGTGGAGCAGAAATAATAACTCTTTTTGCGCCTGCTTTCAAGTGTTTTTTTGCTCCTTCTTTATCAGTAAAAACACCTGAAGATTCTATCACAATGTCAATTTTTAATTCTTGCCAAGGTAAATTAATCGGATCTTTTTCAGCAAAAACTCTAATCTTTTTGCCATTAATAATCAAATTTTCTTCATCAAAACTAACCTCTTTTTCATATTTTCCATAAAGAGAATCATACTTTAAAAGATGAGCTAAAGTTTTTGTGTCAGTTAAATCATTAATTGCAACAATGTCAAGACCTTTTTCTAAAGCAATTTTAAATGTTGGTCGGCCAATCCGACCGAAACCATTGATTGCTATTTTTACCATAATTTTAAGTTTTAATTTTTAATTCTTTTAATGGTACTTTTATAATTGTATCTTCATCTATTTTTAAATCAACTGTTTCTTCTAAAATATGCCAACCAACAACCTCGCCTGATTTGTCTTTTGTTTCAACTTTTGTGCCAATCGAAGGAAATGATTTTGTTAATTCTTTATAAAGATCTATTTCAAAAGAAAGACAACATTTAAGTCGACCACAAGGACCAGAAAGTCGATCTATCCCTCGATGGGTAAGTTGCTGTTCTTCTATCAGATCGGTAGAAACCCCACCCAAAATCTTAAGAAAAGAAAGACAACAAAGCCTTCTTCCGCAAGGACCGATACCAGAAAAAATTCTCATCTCTTCTCGAGGATTGATTTGGTGAAGCCGAATTGAACGATGAAATTCTTGAGAGAGTTTTTTTACTAATTCTCTAAAATCAACTCTTTTTGGAGAAATAAAAGCAAAAACAATTTGACCACCATCAAGAGAAAGATGAGCATCAACTAATTTCATTGGTAAAGAAGAATCTTTAACAATTTCGATTGCCCTCTTTAAAAACTCATTTTTTCTTTTTTCTTTTCTTTCCATTTTTTTGAGGTCTTCTTTAGTTGCTTTTCTAAGAATAATAACTTTTTCATTCCTTTTATCTTTATCTGGTTTTTCTAAAAGATTGATAATTTTAGCTAAATCAGTATGAGAATCAATTCTGACAACAAGGTCCTCTCCAATTTTATATTGAGTTTTTTTATTCTTTGTTTCAGCTTCAAAAATTTTATCCCAATGAGCAATTTTTAGTTGGATGATCATATTTCAAATCTGATAAATCTTTTTACTTGAATATTTTCTCTCAATTTAGTAATTTTTGATTGGATTAAATCTTCAATTTTGATATTTTGATCTTTAATAAATGGTTGTTTTAAAAGACAAACATTTTCATAAAATTTTTCTAATTTCCCTTCAATAATTTTTTCTATAATATGAGGTGGTTTTTTCTCTTGAGCCATTTCTTTTCGGTAAATCTCTTTTTCTTTTTCTAAAACCTCTTCTGGAATATCTTCAGGCTTTAAATATAAAGGATTTGTTGCTGCTACCTGCATAGCTAAATCATGAGCTAAATCCTTAAATTCTTGGTTGCGAGCGACAAAATCTGTTTCACAATGAAGTTCTACTAAGGCAGCAATTTTTTCATTAGAATGAATATAAAAACCAATCACTCCAGCCTTTGTTTCTCTATTAGATTTAGTTTCAACAATTTTTTTTCCTTTTTTTCTTAAAATCTCAATTGCTTTTTCTAAATCACCTTTTGCTTCTTCTAAAGCCTTCTGACAATCAACAAAGCCAGCACCAGTTTTTTCTCGGAGTTTTTTAATAAGTTCAATGTTCATAAAATTATTTAAAAAGGCAGATTTTCTTTAATAAGCTTAATAGTTGATTTATCAAATTCATTTTTTACTCTAACAATTGGTTTATTAGATTTAATTAAAAAATTAAGATTAGCTGAAGTAACAGCTAAAACTGAATCACATTTTGCTCGATTAATTGTTTTTTCTAAATCATTAATCTGTTTTTTGCTATAACCCATTGTTGGAATAACTTGAAGATATGGATATTTTTCTAAAGTTTTTTTAATCTCGCCTATTGCTACTTTTTGAGGTTCAATAATTTTTTTGGCTTTAAATTTCTTAGCTAAGAAAATTCCATAACTTTTTGCTTCGCCATGAGTTACTGTTGGCGCATCTTCAACGATAAGAATTGTTTTTCCTTTTATTAATTCAGGTTGAGAAACTGTTGAAAGAGATTTGGCTTTAATAATCTTTGCTTTTTTATTAAATAACCGAATATTTTGAATTATTTTTTTGATTGATTCTTTTGGAGCGGTTCCAGTTTTTGAAATAATAATTAAGTCACTTAATAAAAGATTAATTACACTTGGCCAATATGAAATTTCATCGCCAACCCGATGCGGATCAGCAACTGTAATATAAAAATCTGCTTTAATAAAAGAAAAATCATTGTTACCACCATCCCACAAAATAATTTCTGAATCTTTTTCTGCTTCTCTTAAAATTTTTTGATAATCAACACCAGCATAGATTGAAGCACCAATTTCTAAATATGGTTCGTATTCTTCTCTTTCCTCAATTGTCGCTCGATATTTTTCCAAATCACTGAAATTAGAAAATTTCTGGATTTCTTGAATTTTTAAATTCGGATCATATGGCATCGGATGACGGATAGCATTAATTTTATAACCCTTTTCTTTTAAAATTTTTAAAATTGTTTTTGAAACCATTGATTTACCAGCTCCAGTTCTGGTAGCACAAATAGCAATAACTTTTCTTTTTGATTTTAGCATCGTCTGATTTGGTCCTAACAATCTTAAACTAGCTCCAGCTGCCATTGCAGAAGAAGCAAGATTCATTAAATATTGATAAGAAACATCAGAATAAGAAAAAACAATTTCATCAACTTTGAATTTTTTAATTAGTTTAACTAAATCTTTTTCTGGATAAATAGGAATACCTTTTGGATAAAATTTGCCAGCTAAAGAAGCAGGATATTTTCTTTTTTCAATCCCTGGAATTTGAGCACCGGTAAAGCAAACAACTCGATATTCAGGATTATCTTTAAAATAAATCAAGAAATTATGGAAATCCCTTCCTGCTGCACCAACAATAATTACTTTTTTAATTTTTTTAATCTTCTCCATAATTTTTATTTTTTATTTTGTCCTTCTTTAATTGCCTCAACCAATGTTTTCGTAATTATCTCAATAGAGGCAATGGCATCATCATTACCTGGAATAGGATAATCAACTAAATTTGGATTACAATTTACATCAACCAAACCTACAGTTTTTATTTTTTTCATTCTTGCTTCTTTAACAGCTGTTTTTTCTTTTCTTAAATCGACAATATAAATTGCCTCAGGAATTTTCTCCAAATTTTCTATCCCGCCAACCAAACTATTTAATCTATCTAGTTCTTTTTCTAGATTTAGTTTCTCTTTTTTTGGATATTTCTCCCATTCTCCTTTCGCTTTTTCTTCTTTCATCTTTTTTAATTTTTTTATTAACTCAAAGATAACAGAAAAATTTGTTAAGGTTCCACCAACCCATCTTTCAACAACATATGGCATATTAACCTCTTGAGCATATTTTTTAATAACCTCTTGAGCAGATGGTTTTGTTCCAACAAATAAAATCTTTCCTCCGTTTGCGACTGTTTCTTTAACAAAATCAGCTGCTTTTTGAAGACAATCCCTTGTTTTTTCCAAATCGATTAAATAAACGTTATTTCTTATTGAATGAAGGTATGGCTCCATTTTTGGATGGCGTTTGCCAACTTGATGGCCAAAATAAACCATCGCCTCAAATAATTCTTCGGTTGAAGGAATATACACCATAAGATTGAGTTATTATAACTTAAATTAAAAGACTTGTCAAAAAAGGTAAATAGAGTATAATAAAAATATATGGCTAAGAAAAATAAAGAAAAAATTCCATACTATCCTTATCCTGAAGCAAAGATTATCTGTAGTTGTGGTAATATAATGAAGGTTGGTTCAACAGTTAAAGAGATGTTTGTTGAAATTTGTTCGAAATGTCATCCTTTCTTTACTGGTGCTCAAAAATTAATTGATACTCATGGTCGATTAGAAAGATTCAAAGAAAGATTAGCAAAGAAAATGGAAATAGATGCGAAAAAAAAGAAAAATAAGAAATCATCTGATTAATAATCATATGGATGTTGAAGAATTAAAAAATAGATTGAAAGAAATAGAAAAGGATTTCTCTAATCCAGAAATTTTTAATTTTCCAGAAAAGTTAAAAGAACTACAAAAAGAGTATCATTTGATTAAAAAAGAGTTAGCAAAGGCAAAATCATCCTTTAATGATAAAGAAAACAATAAAAATATAATAATGGAAATTCGAGCTGGAACAGGTGGTGAAGAAGCAGCTCTTTTCGCTGCTGATTTATTTAGAATGTATTCAAAATTTGCTGAAAAAAAGGGTTGGTCAACTGAATTACTTTCTGCTAGTCGAACTGATCTCGGTGGTTTAAAAGAAATTATTTTTAAAATCTCTGGTAAAGATGTTTTAAAAACTTTAAAGAATGAAGCTGGTGTTCATCGCGTCCAAAGAATTCCAGTTACAGAGAAATCTGGTCGAATTCACACATCTACTGCATCAGTCGCAGTTTTACCAGAAGCAACAGAGACAGAAATTAAAATTAGGCCAGAGGATTTAAAAATTGAAACTTTTCGCGCCTCATCGAAAGGAGGTCAGAATGTCCAAAAAGTTGAAACAGCAGTAAGAATTACCCATTTACCAACCAATTTGGTTGTTTCTTGTCAAGAGGAAAGATCGCAAGCACGAAATAAAGAAAAAGCATTAAAAATTTTAATGGCTCGACTTCTTGCTCTCGAGAGAGAAAAAAAAGAAAAAGAATTAATTGAAACGAGAAGGTCTCAAATAAAAAAAGCTGAAAGGGCAGATAAAATCAGAACTTATAATTTTCCACAGAACCGAGTTACTGATCACCGTCTTAACAAATCCTGGTATAATCTTTCTGAAATTATGGAAGGAAAATTAGATGAAATTGTTGAAAGTTTCAATCAATAATTTTTGAGTGAATATATAAAAAGAGGGATTTTATCTCCCTCTTTTTTTCTTTTACCTCAATAGCTACAGTGACTATGTGGTCACCCACAAACTTTAGCTCCTTGATCCAATCATATGGTTTACTTCCTTTGACGATATAATCATTTTTTAAAAGTCAAGTGAAAAGTTTTAATCAATAATAATTAACCAGATTTTTATTAGAAATTAGAGCAATCCAGGTTTTGCCAGAAAGAAGTTTTATTTCTTCACCATTTTCATTATAGAAACGTGTTCGGCCGGCTTCTTTCAACCATTTTCCCTTGATAACTTGACCATTTTGAAAAATTAAAGCTTCTCCTTGACCAGTTAGATTAATTTTTCTTCGACCAATCTCATCAATAATATTTATTTTTGTTATTTGAACAATTAAATTTTTTACTCTTAATTCTTGGCCTTCTTTATCTTTAAAAATCCGAGCGTTTTGCCAATATTGATATTCATTATTTTGGAAGTCGTATTGCCATTTTGTTTGATAAAACTGGGAAAATGTTACTTCGATTTTCTTCGCTGAAATCTTAGCCAAAGGAGATATATCAACTTTCTCACTAAAAAGCCAAGGTTCAAATTCTGCTTTCTGACTAATTTTTCGATCATTTAAGAACTTCTCAATTGATTCTTTTTTAATATAAAGATTATGAGGAGCTGGTTCATCACTCCGATAAAAATATTTACCCATCCAACTAATCTCATCTAGATCAAATAATTGATAAAAACCTTGTTTTAGTTTAAAAAGAACATCATTTGAACCACCAGCATGAATAAAAAGTGATTTATATTCTTCAGCAATTTCAGCAAAATATGAACGAGCTGAACGAAGAGGTCCTAAATTTTTCGGCAATTCTTCTAAATCAAAAATTCCTAAAAATCTAGTAAAACCGCCTTCAACTGGTGCTTCATAAATAATTGAAGCTTTAGCTATTGTTGGCTTCGGAGCGCTGGTTAAATTTTCTAAAACAACTGCAATTGGTAATAAATTTTCTTTCCCTTTTTCTACTATTGATCCATCTAAAAAACGAGTTGTTTTTTCTTTTTTAACTTCCTGATTAATTATTAACTCTTCATTTTCTAATTTTTCTTTATTGTTCAAAAAAACTGGTTTCTGCTCTGATCGACAACCGGTAAGTAAAAAAAGAAGAAAAATTGCTAAAATGAAAAGAAAAAATTTTTTCATATCTTTTATTCTTCTTTTTTACTTGATTCTTCTGGCTTAACTTCAGCTGGTTTTTCCTCGATTTTTATTTCTTCTTCAATTTTTGGCGCTGAAATACTAACTACTACATCTTCTAAATCATGAAGAACTTTAATCTGATGAGGTATTTTAAGATCTTTCACTCTAATTAAATCATTAAATTCTTTTAACGAAGAGAGATCAACCTCTATCTGATGGATCAAATCTTTTGGTAAACATTCTATTTTAATTTTTGTTAAATTATAGATAAGAATCCCACCTTTTTCTTTAACAACTGGTGCTTCATTAATAAATTTTAATTCTACCTCAGCTGTCAATTTCTCTTTTTCTTTGATTTGATAAAAATCAACATGAATAATGTCGTCTTTTATAGGGTCACGTTGGACATCGTGAATTAAAACTTTTATTGGTTTTTTATCAACGATTAACTCAATAATAGTCGATTCACCAGCTTCCTGGAAAATTTTTTCAAAACTTTTTCTTTCAATCTCAATACTTTCTGAAGGAATGTTATGGCCATAAATGACGGCTGGAATTATACCTTTCTTTCTCAATTTTTTAACTTTTTTACCTAAAATTGTTCTTTTTTTTGCTTTGAGTTGAAGCATAAAAGGCTTAAGTTTTGGCTATAAATTTAATTTATAAATCTTTATTTCATTATTCGGCAATTTGTATTGAAGCTCAGAATCAGAAATCCATTCTGCTTCAAACCACCACAATGGTTCATCAGTTTCAGCAATAAGGATTTTTTCTTTGGTAAAGAGATTGTAGATATAAAGAGATGATTTTTTACCTTCTTTTCGATATTTTTCTTTTAATTCTTCTTCGATGTCAGAAAATCCTGTCCATATTTGACCAGGTTGAATTGTTAGATAACCAGTGTTG
>CALHIP010000013.1 GCA_938030745.1 uncultured Patescibacteria group bacterium
CTTTTTAAAACTTTTTTAAAAGATTTTCCTTTTGATACTTTTGATAATGAGATTATAAAATTAATAAAAGAATTCCTTCCCAAAGGAAAGATTTACGGAGATTGGGAAAAGCAACTAATTATAAGGAAAAGACTGATAGAAGAAGGTTTAAGATCTTAGGCAGTTTAAAATTTTTTGTTGCCTTTATTTAAGAGGTGTTATATGGGCTTTTTTCCCATTTTAGATAATTTCTTTATCGCTTTGCCATAAAGTATTATTTTCGGAGTAAAACTTTTTGATTCTTTAATCTGCGAGGTCAACAATCCAAAGGTTAATTTTTTATCTAACCAAAATTTCACCTCTCTATAATGGATATCACTATCATTCCTCATTTCAATCTCTCCATGAGTTTTCCCACAAACTTTAAAAATTACTTTCTGGTCATCTATCTGATTTTTTCCTCTGGCTTTAGAATTTTCAACTTCATAATTATTTGTCAACACCTCCACTACTTCCCTACTCCAAAAAACATGAAAATTCTCTTCTTCTTTTATAACTAAAAAATCAACTTCACCGCTGTTAAACATACTTTTATCAATAAAGGCAGCAAGTAGTCGTTTATCTTTCAATTTTTCACATAATTTACGCATTGGCTCTTGTAAACGCTTTTTATACTCTTCTTTGTTTTTTAAATAATCTTTTCTGTCAGGAGGAAAACTTTCTATACATTGTAAAAACAAATCACTCAAGTTATCCATACCTTTAAAAGTGTAATTTTTTTCAAATCTACTTTTACTATAAAGAAAAATTTGCCATTTCTTTTCTCCACTTTTTACTGAATAGGAATGACCTTCCGAATCAATCACATCTTTTTTGGCTTGTGGCTCGCTTTTATATTCCTTGCCAATCCCTAATAAGAAAGCAAATTCCCTTGCATCCGCATGCCCTTTTCTTTTTACATAACTTGCCTTTTCTCGTGTCATTGCTTTCTTTTTTCTCATAGTTAACCCTTTTTAATTATCAATAATTCTTTAACTTTTTTAATATGATTACTATTTTTCCTTTTACGATTTAACCCAATTCTTGTTTCTCCTTGTCCCATCGTGTAATGGGTAGGTAATTCAACAATTTCAAAATCTTTATACCATTTTCTTATTGTCGGCGAATCGTTATAAGACAAAATAAAGCCACCTTGATGGTTTAATAAAAGTTCTCTCAATAACTCATGATTAAAATTATTATGATGGATAGGAAAATTTCTCTGAGGATAAAGTCCTCTAAAAAGGGTACTATCTTTCCCTAAATAATAAGGTGGATCACAGTAAAGAAAATCTTTTTTAAATTTAGGTATCACTTCTTCAAAAGAAGCACATTCAATTTTGATATTTTTCACATTAAAGTTTTTAACTCGCTCTAAAAGCCGATGATACATTTTCTCATTAGCATAAACACTTGACATCCAACCTAAAAATCCCGGACCATATGAAAGGTTATGATTGAAATAATAATAAGCGGCCAATTTTAATCGCGGTAATTTTATCTCTCCCAGCCAATGTTTCTTTAATTCTTCTTTAACTTGACGATAAATTTCTTTGGTCGGCTTTAACTTCATTAACTCCCGATATAAACCATCAGGATTTTCAATTTGGACTTGCCAATAATTTACAAGAATATCAAATATTTCAAAGCCGATTACCTCAATACCTAATTCTTTGGCAACAGCAATTTCAATTGAACCGCCTCCAAAAAATGGAGAAACTAATCTTTTTATATTATCCGGCAATCTTTCTATTATATAACCAACTGCCCAACTCTTGCCTCCTGCATATCTTAAAGGCGAACCTAAATATCTTTTATATTTCTTACCTTTGCCCTTTAAACTCTGTAAAAATTTCTCTTTTGGACTTATCCGAAAAATATCTGAGAATAAACATGGCTGTAAAGACTTCTCTTTAACTTTCAAAGTTCCTCCATCACCATCAATTAATTATCAACTTTATTGTAATAAAATTTCTTAAAAATGTCAATTATAAAAAAGTGGTAACCTAAGGGGGTACTTTTCCGTCATATATATAAATTAGGTATTATTCTAAAAATAAGCTAAGCCGCATACTTCCTTAACGTAAATAGAAAAATGTCCCAATCTGTCCCAAAATGCCCCAATCTGTCCCAATCTGCCCCAAAGTGTCTCCAACTGCCACAAACTGTCCGTTTACTTTCACTCTTAAAATCACTATATTTTCTATGTATGATTGATAAAAAAATAATAAAAATTATATGCCCAGGTTTAAGGGTAAATTTTCCTATTAATAAAAGAATTGTTGAGTTAAAGCCAGTTGAATATTTTGACTACAAAAATTGCGTATCCGAAACCAATTTCTTTGGTTTTAATCTAATCCGACACGCCGATATCTCCCTATCCGTTAGATTAATAAGAGAGTTATTGCAAAGATTACCAGCAATGTTTTCTCCTGATATAAATAATATAAATAAAGTTATAAACAAATTCGAAAAATAATGAAAAAAATGACCAGGAGACCCCTACTCTACCCTGATACGCCCATACCTACCATTATCAAAAAGACTAAAAAAATCACTATTTTAAAGGTATTTACTAATTATATAAAAATTAGTCCGAACTATTTTATTAAAATGCTTCTTTCTCTTTTTAT
>CALHIP010000014.1 GCA_938030745.1 uncultured Patescibacteria group bacterium
CGCCCTCTTTTTCTTCTTTAAATCCCTGTTTTTTGATTAAGGCAAGTGCTTGCTCAACGACTTCTTCTATAATTTTGTAATTTTTAACTTGTTCTTCTATTTGTTTTTTAATCTCTTCGGCTTCTGGTTCTAAAATTTCGCCTTCAGGATAAATTTCTTTTAATTTTGTGTAGATTTCCATCACTGGTAATCGGTAAATATCCGCCAGTTCCACTGCTAAATTATAAACATCAATATAATCTGGCTCTCCTTTTATTTTTTCTTGGGCAACAGGAACCAAAATTTTTCTCCCGCCAGATTCATCAAGAGTTAAAATCTCTTTTTTTATTTTTTTCAAATTGATTTTTGGTTTCCGAAGTTTTATTTTTGGTTTGAATTTTAAGTAGTTAGGTACTACCTTTCTAACTTTCTTTTTTAAGACAACAGGAGGAATTTCAATTTTTCTTACAACTATCTTTTCTTTAACAAATTCTTGAGGTGTTCTATTTAGTTCTTCTAATGATTCTCCGTAAGTTTCTTTTAACTGACTGTCTAAAATTGAAACATTGTCTTTAGATAAGTAAATTTTAGCCTTTATTTTGTTGCCTGGCGTTTGCCTTAAACATCGAGAGGCAGCTTGTAAAACGAAATTATTGCTTGATGTTAATCTTCGGGCTAAAGCGGTGGCAAAAAGAGAAGGACAATTCCAACCTTCAGTTCCTTTATTGACCAAAAGAAAGATGCGATAAGGAAGATATGGATCATTTATTCTATTATCAAATAAATCTTTTATGTCATCGGGCGACGCATTATGAACTTCAAGCACAACCGAAGGGTCTAAACCATATTTAATAACAGTTCTCTCAACAATTGGTTTGGCTGATTTCAAATCTTCGATTCGAGGAAAATAAATTGCTAATTTAGCTGGACTGCCGTCATAAATTTTTACCTCTTTATAATTTTTTAAAAAATCAGAAACGACATCTTCTAAAAATTCTTCATTAGAAACTTCCCGATAAGCCACAATATTTCCACGCACTTCTTTTAATATACCATCTTTAATCCCTTGAGATAATCCATACCAATAAACAACATCTTTAAGGATTTGTCTCTGGAAATAAGGAGTCCCGGTAGTATTAACAACTACCAGAACATTTGTATTTTCCGCTAAATAATTAACTGTTTGTCTAACTCTTTTTAAATCCTTGTCTAATGCTTGGCCATAGGTATGATGGGCTTCATCTGAAAAAATACCTAAATTTGGGAGAGAGGCAATGGTTTGAAGTCGCTGGTTAGCAACTGCTTCTTTAATTTCATCTTCTCTTTCTTTGTTAAATAAAACACCTCGTAATAGATTTTTAGGGATACTTTGTTTTTGGATTCTAATTTTTTCTGTATTAGTAACTACCACATTAAAACTACTGCCTTTAATTATAGGGATATCTTTTTCTCCATCTCGGGTATAAGTAATTTTTACAGTACTAATAAATTGTTTATATAACCTTGGAGGCAAAATTTTTTCATAAGGAATATCCGAAATTTCTTTTAAGGCACCTAAAATGGTTTTGCCCGGAGCAAAAACTAAAGCGTTTTTTACAAATGGTCCCTCGGGATATTCAAGAGCCATTGCAAATTCGGTCGCGATAATAGCCCCAATCAAGACCGTCTTACCAGCTCCCATTGCTAAAGCGAAAATATAGCTTGGATATGGTAAAAACAATGATTCCCGCAAACCTTCCAGTTGATATTTTTTAACAAAATTATTATCATCTCTTATCTTTCTAAAAACAGTTTCTAGCCCGCCGCCATTTGAAAAGGCAATCTCTTCCAAATCTTTTGGTTCAAGTTTTATATTTAATGCTTCTAATGTTTCTCTACCGTGAAAATATTTTTTGTATAAATCAAAAATATGAGGGGTGTTTTCCACTAATCTTAAATACCAGTAAGTTTCAAGTGCTTCAAATTGAGCTTTTCTTAAATATCTTAAATTGTAATTTTCTATATCTAAAAAATTATAGTCAAAAATCTCTTGAATAGTCGATTTATAATCAGATTTGGATTCATATTTCCTCCCTCGCCACTCTTTTACTTTTGTTCTTAAAATTTCATTTAAAGTTTCCATAAATTTCCTTTGCCTTTGGTATTAATTCTTTTTGCGTTAGTAAAAACCTTTGGGTCTAAAAGTCGAGTGATTTCATCTGGGGCCAATGTCTCATTCCAGAAAATTTCATCTCGTTTTTGGTCTTCTTTTGTCATTCCGCCTTCCAATACACAATCTTTATAAGGCCAAGACAAAACAACTTCTTTTTTCTCGCTTATAAATTCATCACCTTCTGTTAAGCCAATTTTATTCTTAAATGCGGTGTAGCTATCCGGCAAAAATTGTTTGTTAGAAACAAACTTTATAAACTTATCCTTATCAAAAATTATTGCTTTGCTTATTTCTTTAAAAAATACTTTTTTCATCTGTTCATCGGACAGAAGTAATTCAATTAAATTTTCATCCAACTTTATCGCCATCTCAATTATTTTATTCTTTAAAAGTTCACCTTCACTCACAAGGCGCTCATCTTTTTGAAGCAATGATTTT
>CALHIP010000015.1 GCA_938030745.1 uncultured Patescibacteria group bacterium
TAAAATTTATGGCTAAATTTTATATCACAACACCAATTTATTATGTCAATGATATTCCTCATTTAGGTCATGCTTATACGACTATTGCTGCTGATATTTTGGCAAGATATTATCGGATGAAAGGTGAAAAAGTTTTCTTTCTGACTGGAACAGATGAGCATGGAGCTAAAGTAGCGGAGTCAGCTCAAAAGGCTAATAAAACTCCAAAAGAATGGTGCGATGAAATGTCAGCTCGCTTTCAACTTGCCTGGGATATACTAAATATTTCCTATAATAATTTTATTCGGACTACTGATAAAAATCATGAATCAGCAGTTAAAAAAGCAGTTCAAAGATTATATGAAAAAAAATTTATTGTTAAAGGAAAATATCAAGGGCTTTATTGTGTAGGTTGTGAAAGATATTATACTGAAAAAGAATTAGTCAATGGCAAATGTCCTCACCATCAGAAACCACTCCAATTATATTCAGAAGATTGTTATCTTTTAAGGCTCTCTATTTTTCAAAGACCATTGCTTCAATTAATTCAGGATGGAACTTTAATTATCGAACCATCAGTAAGAAAAAATGAAATTATTAGTTTTTTAACTAAAGAAAAATTAGAAGATATTTCTATTTCCAGACAAAAAGTTAAATGGGGAATAAAGCTTCCTTGGAATAAAACTCAAACACTTTATGTTTGGATTGATGCCCTTTTGAATTACTTAACTGGTATTGGTTGGAAAGGTGATAAAGAAGTTCCAGATTTTTGGCCAGCTGATCTTCATTTGATGGCTAAAGATATTTTAAGAATGCATGCGGTAATTTGGCCTGCCCTATTATTAGCTCTTGAAATTCCTTTGCCTAAAAAAATTTTTGCCCATGGTTTCTTTACTATTAATGGAGAAAAAATGAGCAAATCTTTAGGTAATGTTTTAGACCCAATTGAGCAAGCTAAAAATTTTTCTAGCGATGGCTTGCGCTGGCTTTTAATCTCAAGTTTTCCTTTTAGTGTTGATGGCGATATTTCATTAGAAAAATTTTATGAAAAATATAATGCTGAATTAGCGAATGGAATAGGTAATCTTGTAGCTCGAGTTTTAACCTTAGCAACCAAAAATCAAAATTTGAAATTCAAAATTCAAAATGATAATTTAGAATTTAAAATTCAGATAAAGAAAGTATATGAAAATTATGAAAAAGCATTAGAAAAACTGGCTTTTGATGAAGCGACTAGAAAAATTTTAGAATTTGTTGCTTTTTGTGATAAATATATTAATGAGAATGAGCCATGGAAATTGATTAAAACTAATCTTGATCAATTCAAAAAAGTTATTTATAATTTATTAGAAGCTCTTCGGCAGATTGCTTGGTTAATCCAGCCATTTATGCCGGAAACAGCTGATAAAATATTTAATCAACTTGGGATTTTGTCTATTGAAAAGAAAAAAAATTTAGAAGAAGCAAAAAGGTGGGGAATTCCACAATTTGATTCAATAAAGAAAGGTGAATCTTTATTTCCAAGAATGTAGAAATTTTTTATGACTCTTTTTGATTTAATTTTAATCTTAATTGTCTTTGGCTTTGTTTGGTTTGGTTTTTGGTTTGGCCTAGTTTATGCTTTAGGTGGATTAGCTGGTCTAATTGTTGGTTCAGCTGTTGCTTCTCGATATTATGATAAAGGAGCAAAATGGATTTCTTTTTTAATTAAAAATGGAAATTTAACAAAGATCATATCTTTTTTAATTTTATATATTGTTGTTAATCGGTTAGTTGGTTTTGTATTTTTTATTATCGAAAGAATCTTAAGACCAATTACTCATTTACCATTTTTAAGAACAATCAATCGTTTAGGTGGTGCAATCTTTGGAGCAATAAGTGGTGCTTTGACTGTTGGCCTTCTTCTTTATTTTTTAACAAAAATTCCTTTAGGATGGTTAATTCCTTTAATTGAAAATTCAAAACTTGCTCAATATTTTATTAATTTAGCAAAGATTCTTCTTCCCCTTTTGCCTGAAGTTTTAAAGAAAATAGAATCAGTTATCTAAATCATTTTTCAATATTATTTATCGAATTTTTTATCGATTTTTTTTATTTTAAAAACTTGTAAATTTCTATAATTTTGATATAATATCAATGTTATGATTGAAAAAGAGATGGTTAAAAATAATCCAGAAATAGCAGCTAAAGAATATAAAGCAGAACATATCACAGTTTTAGATGGTTTAACACCGGTTAGGAAAAGACCAGCGATGTATATTGGTTCAACTGGTCCAGATGGTTTACATCATTTAGTTTTTGAAGTTTTAGATAATGGGATTGATGAGGCAATGGCTGGTTTTGCTAATGAGATAAAAATAGAACTTTTACCAGATGATTTTGTCAGGATCGAAGATAATGGTCGAGGCATTCCAGTTGATCTTCATAAACCAACTGGCAAGTCAGCTCTTGAGGTAGTAATGACAAAACTTCATGCTGGAGCAAAATTTGATCATCAAGTCTATAAAGTAGCTGGTGGACTCCATGGAGTAGGAGTATCTGTTGTTAATGCTTTATCTGAATCATTAGTTGCTGAAGTAAAGCGTAATGGATATTTATATCGTCAAGAATACAGAAAAGGAGTTCCAATTACAAAAGTGAAAAAAATTAAGAAAATAAAAGGAACAGGAACAATTATCACTTTCAAACCTGATCGAGAGATCTTTAAAGAAACGAGATTCTCTTTTTCTCGAATCTTAGAGCATGTTCGTCAACAGGCCTATTTAACACCAAAAGTAAAATTTACTGTGATTGACAAGAGAAAAGATAAAGAATTTCCTTTTACTTTTTATTTTGAAGGAGGAATAGTTGTTTATCTTAAACATCTTACTCAAACTGCTAAGCCAATTCAAAACCATATTTTTTATATCAAAAAAGAAATCGAAGGAGTTATTGTTGAAATTGCTCTTCAATACATTGATGATTATAAAGAAATAATTTATACTTTTACTAATAATATTTACAATTCTAATGGAGGAACACATTTAGTTGGTTTTAGAACTGGTTTGACAAGGACAATCAATAATTACGCTCGGAAAAAAGGATTTCTTAAAGAAGAGGATGAGAATTTTATTGGTGACGATCTACGTGAAGGGTTAGTAGCAATTATTTCTGTTAAAGTGAAAAATCCGCAATTTGAAGGTCAGACAAAATCAAAACTTGGTAATCCAGAAGTTAAAAGAATTGTTGATTCTGTTTTTTCAGAAACATTTTATTCATTTTTGGAAGAACACCCAAAAGATGCAGAAGCAATTATAAAAAAATGTCTTTTATCAGCTAAAGCTCGTGAAGCAGCAAAAAAAGCAAGAGAAGCAGTTTTAAAAAAGGGTATTTTAGAAGGTTTTTCCTTGCCAGGAAAGTTAGCTGATTGTGCTTCTAATCGTCCTGAGGAAAGTGAACTTTTCATTGTTGAAGGTGATTCAGCTGGTGGTTCATGCCGGCAAGCGAGAGACCGAAATACTCAAGCAGTTTTACCTTTAAGAGGCAAAATCTTAAATGTTGAGAAAGCAACATTTGATAAAATTTTGGCTAATCAGGAAATAAGATCTTTAATTGTTGCTTTAGGAACAAACATTGGTGACCAATTTAATTTAGAAAAACTAAGATATCATAAAATCATTATTGCAACTGATGCTGATGTTGATGGTGCTCATATCAAGACATTACTTTTAACCCTGTTTTATCGCTATTTCAGACCAATTATTGAAAATGGCTACCTTTATATCGCTAAACCTCCCCTTTATCGGATCCAAATTAACAATGAAGTAAGATACGCTTATTCAGAGGCTGAGAAAAATAGGATTTTAAAAAGTTTTAAAGAAAAAGATTCAGGCTTTAAGATCAAAAAAATTGGTGAAGAAATAAGAGAGAAAAAAGTTAGTATTCAAAGGTATAAAGGTTTAGGTGAAATGAACCCTTCTGAGCTTTATGAGACAACAATGAATCCACAAAAAAGGGTTCTTAAAAGGATTACTTTAAAAGAGGCAGAAAAAGCAGATAAAATTTTTGAGATTTTAATGGGCAAAGAAGTTGAGCCAAGAAAAAAATTTATTCAACTTTATGCTAAAACTGTTAAAAATCTTGATATTTAAATATGAATATTATTCAAAAAATTATTCAATATTTTAAAGAATCAAAACAAGAACTTAAGAAAGTTGTTTGGCCATCTAAAAAAGAAATAATCAATCTTACTTTGCTGGTAATCCTTATTTCTTTAGGAGTAGCTATCTTTTTAGGTTTAATTGACTATTTATTAACCTTAATTTTAGGAAAGTTTATTTAACTTATGCCAAGACAAATTGAACAACCAAGAGGTTGGTATGCTATTCATACCTATGCTGGTTATGAAGAAAATGTTGCTCAAGCCTTGCGTCAAAGGATTGAATCTTTTGGAATGAAAGATAAAATTTTTAATGTTTTAGTTCCGGTAGAAAAGAGGATCAAATTTAAAGGTGGAAAAAGAAGAGTTGTTACTGAAAAAATGTTTCCTGGTTATGTCTTAGTTGATATGATTGTCACTGATGAATCATGGTATGTAGTTCGCAATACACCAGGTGTTACTGGCTTTATTGGTTCAGGAACTATTCCAACACCTATTTCTGAAAAAGAAATTAAAAATATTTTCAAAAGAATGGAGATTGAAGAACCAAAATATAAAATAGAACTTTCTTTAAACTCACCAGTCAGAATTATTGATGGCCCTTTTAAAGGATTTGAAGGAAAAGTAAGCGAGATTGATGAAAAAAGAGGCAGAATTAAAGTTTTAATTAATGTTTTTGGTCGTGAGACACCAATTGATTTAGATTTTTTACAGGTCAAAAAAATTTAATTTATAAAAATTATGCCTAAAAAAGTAAAGACAATTATTAAACTAATTGTTCCAGCTGGTCAGGCAACTCCTGCTCCACCAGTTGGTCCTGCTTTGGGTCAACATGGGATTAATATTGCTGATTTTTGTAAAAAATTTAATGATCTAACAAAAGATAAAATTGGTCAAAATTTACCAGTTAGAGTTATTGTTTATGAAGACAAATCTTTTGATTTTTTTATTAAAACTCCTTTAACGAGTGAGCTTTTAAAAAAAGCAGCTGGTATAGAAAAAGGCTCGGCAAAACCCCTTCAAGAAAAAGTTGGCAAGATAACGCGAGAAAAAATTAGAGAAATTGCTAAAATAAAGATGCCTGATTTAAATGTTGATGATATAGAAAAAGCAGTAAAAATTATTGAAGGAACAGCAAAACAAATGGGTATAGAAATAATTGATTAAAATTATTATGAAAGAGAAATTTTATCCAGCAGGTAGAAAAAATGTTTTAATCACGGGCGGAGCTGGCTTTATTGGCAGTCATCTCTGTGATGCTTTAATTAAAAATTCAAATGTTATTTGTGTTGATGATTTTACTTCTTCCTCAGAAAGAAATATTGATCATCTCTTACAACATCCAAATTTTGAATTTATCAATCATGATGTTAACGAAGTTCTTGATCTTGAAAAAATTCCTGAACTTAAAAAATTTAAAATAAGTGTTCAAGGAATCCAAGAGATTTACCATCTTGCTTGTCCAACCTCACCAAAGAATTTTGAAAAAATGAAAATTAAAACTTTAAAGACAAATATTATCAGTACCATTAATATGTTAGAATTGGCTGTAAAATATAAAGCCAAATTTTTATTTACTTCGTCTGCTGTTGTTTATGGACCAAGAAGAAAAGAAGATCCTTATTTTAAAGAGAGTGATGTTGGTTCTGTTAATTTTATTTCTCCTCGAGCCTGTTACGATGAGGGAAAAAGATTTGCTGAAACAGCTGTGATTACCTATCGAGAGGTTTATAATTTAGAAGCAAAAATTTTAAGAATCTTTAGAACTTACGGTCCAAGAATGCCTTTGTTTGAAGGTCATATGATTCCAGATTTTGTTTTACAGGCTTTAAATAATAAACCATTAATTATTTATGGTGATGAATCTTTCGATTCGTCTTTTTGTTATATTTCCGATATTATTGATGGAATGATTAAAATGATGGAATCAAATGAAGTTGGTCCTTTTAATTTAGGTCATCCAGAAAAATATAAAATGATTGATTTAGCAAAAAAGATTATTGAACTTACTGGTTCGAAATCAGAAATTATCTTCCGACCACCACTTTTATTTATGACACCATTAGGTTTACCTGATATTAGTTTAGCTAAAGAAAAATTAAATTGGTATCCAGTTGTCTCTTTAGAAGAAGGATTAAAGAAAACAATTGATGATATAAAAGTTAATCGAATCCTTTTTGATCCTTTTATTTTTAAATATGATGAGGACTATAACCTATGAAGTTATTAATCACTGGTGGAGCAGGGTTTATTGGTTCAAATTTTATTAGATATCTCTTAAAAAAATATAAAAATTATAAGATTTTTAATCTTGATAAATTGACCTATTGTGGAAATTTAGATAATTTAATTGATGTTGAAAAAAATCCAAGATATAAATTTTTTAAAGGTGATATTGCTGACAAAAAAATTGTTGAAAAATTAGTAAAAAATGTTGATGTGATTATTAACTTTGCTGCCGAATCCCATGTTGATCGTTCTATTTTAGAACCAGATTCTTTTATTAAAACAGATATCTTTGGTACTTTTACCTTACTTGAAGCAGCAAAAAAATTTAAAATAAAAAAATTTATTCAAATTTCAACTGACGAAGTTTACGGAAGTCGAAAAATTGGCTATTTTAAAGAAACAGATCCTTTAAATCCATCTTCACCTTATTCTGCTTCAAAAGCTGGTGCTGATCTTTTAACTTTAGCTTATTTTAAGACCTATAATTTACCAGTTTTGATTACTCGTTCAACTAATAATTACGGACCTTATCAATATCCTGAAAAAATTATTCCTTTATTTATTACTAATTTATTAGAAGGTAAAAAAGTTCCTTTATATGGAAGGGGATTAAATAAAAGGGATTGGCTTTACGTTTTAGATAATTGTCGAGCTATTGACTTAATTCTTCATAAAGGGAAAATTGGTGAGATTTATAATATTGCCAGTGGTTATGAATTAACTAATTTAGAATTAACGAAAATTATTCTTAAAGAATTAAATAAAGATGAATCATGGATTGAATTTGTTAAAGATCGACCAGGTCATGATTTTCGATATGCACTTGATTGTTCAAAAATAAAAAAACTTGGTTGGCGGCCAATTTATCAATTTAAGAAAGCGATTAAAGAAACAATTGATTGGTATAAAAAAAATCAATGGTGGTGGAAGAAATTAAAATCTGGCAAATTTTTAGAATATTATAAAAGACAATATGAGAAAAAAGAATAAAAAAATTTTTTTAAAAAAATATTCTCGACCTTCAAAAGATGAATATTATTTAAACGTTGCTCTTCAAATTTCAAAAAGGGCAACTTGTTTAAGAAGAAATTATGGAGCAATAATTGTTAACAATGATGAGATTATTTCTACTGGTTATTGTGGTTCTCCTCGTGGTTTACCAAATTGTATTGATTTAGGTACTTGTCCAAGAGAAGAAATGGGTTTTCCATCTGGTAAAGGATATGATTATTGTCGAAGTGTTCATGCTGAAAGTAATGCTATTATTAGTGCTGAAAGAAGTAGAATGTTAGGAGGGAAAATGTATATTGCTGGTTATGATGTCAAGACTAATGAATTAGTTGAAGCTAATCCTTGTTCAATGTGTAAAAAAATGATTATTAATGCTGGTTTAAACGAAGTTATTATTAGAAAAGCAAATGGTGGGATAAAAAAAATTAAAGTTGAAAAATGGATTAAAAATCCAGATGAAATTTTCAGTTAAAATTAAAAAATAAATTTTTATCCACAACCTTCTTCTTTCCTCCTTTCCATTTTTTATTTATAATATTTAAATTTTAAATAGCTATGGGAGAAGATTTATTAGAAAAAATCAAAAGAGCAGAAAAAGAAGCAGAGGAGGCAATTTTAAATGCAGAAAAAGAGGCGAGGGAACTATTTCTTTTAAAAGAAAAAGAAAAAAATGAGATTTTACATAATCTAGATAAACAATTGAAACCAGAAATTGAAAAAATTTACAAAGAGGCTGATCAAGAAATAGAAAGAATAAAGAAAGAAGAGAAAGAAAAACAGAAAGAAGAATTAGAAAAATTAGAAAAATTAAAAAAAATTAGAAAAGATAAGGCAATCAAATTTATTTTAGAAAATTTATGGTCGCTGAAATAAAAAAAATTTATTTAGTTGCTTATCAAGAACATCGAGAAAAAATTTTAAATTTTTTACAAGAATTAGGTGCTGTTGAAGTTATTGACTTAAAAGAAGGAGGGATAGAAGAAAAAATTACTGATCTTGATTATAATTTAGCAAAAATAGAATTCTCTATAAATTTTTTATCTAACTTTAAAAAAAGAGAAAAATTAAACTTAAAAGAAAAACTGACAAAAACCCTTTCACCAAAAATAAATATTACTCAAGAAGAATTAGACAAAATCATTTCAACAACAGACTGGCAAAAAATTGCTGAAGAAGTTGAAAAAGCAGAAGTAAATTTAAATGAATTCTCCAGCAAATTAAATAGACTTAAAGAAGAAAAAGAAAAAATTTCTCCTTGGAGAAATTTAGCGATAGACTTAAAAGAATTAAAAAAAATTAAAAAATTATCATTTTTTAGTGGTCGAATTGTTTCTTCTCGTTGGCAAAAATTTATAAAAGATTTAATTGATAAGATTAAATTAGTTGAAATTGAAAAAGTAAGCGAAGAAAATAAAAATATTTATTGTCTTATTATTTTTAGGGAGGAGGTAATTGAAAATTTAGAAAAAGTTTTACAAGAAAATGATTTTGAGAAAATAGAATTAGAAATAGATGATTCGCCAAAAAGATATTTTGAAAAATTAAATCAAGAATTAGAAATTGTTCAATCAAAATTAGAGGAAGTAAAAAAAAGAATTGATTATTTAGCAAATTTTCAAGATAAATTAAAAATAATTTTTGACTGGCTCTCTTGGCAAAAAGAAAAAGAGGAGGTTAAGCAAAAAATTTCAAAAACAAACTTTACTCTTTCTATCTTAGCTTGGATTGAAAGTAGAATGCTTGAACCATTATACAAAGGAATGGAGAAAATTACTAAAGAATTTGAAATCATTGAAGTACCTATTAAAAAAAATGAGTCAATTCCTGTTCTTTTAAAAAATAAAGAATTTATTTCTGATTTCGAAACAGTCACTAATGTTTATGGCGCACCAAAATATGGTGAGCCAGATCCAACACCTTTTTTGATGCCTTTTTTCCTTCTCTTTTTTGCTATTTGTCTTTCCGATGCTGGCTATGGTTTAGTTTTAGCTACTCTTTCTTTTTTTATCATTAATTTCTTAGGTTTGCCAAAAAAAACAAGAAAATTTTTCCGACTTTTCTTGTGGTTAGGAATTATAACTTTTTTCGTCGGTGCCCTTTTTGGTAGTTGGTTTGGCATAGAATTAGAGACTTTACCAGAATTTTTAAAACCAGTTAAAGAATTTTTAATTAAGATAAGAATTATTGATCCAATTAAGAATCCTTTACAACTTTTAATCATTTCTCTAATTTTAGGAGTCTTTCAGATCCTTGTCGGTCTAATTGTTAATATGTATTGGAAGATAAAAAATAAACAGATCATTAATGGTCTTTTAGATAACTGTCCATGGATATTATTGATTAGTTCAATTTTAATTTTTGTTGGAACATCAGCAGGTGTTATTCCAATTTCTTCAAATATTGCTAAATATTTAATTTTTGGAGGTGCAATAGTGGTTGTTTTGACTCAGGGAAGAAAACAAAAAAATATTTTTTTAAAAATCCCGGCAGGTATTTTATCACTTTATGGTTTAGTTGGTTATCTTTCTGACACCCTTTCTTATTCCCGACTTTTAGCTTTAGGTTTAGCGACAAGCATCATCAGTATGGTGATTAATCTGATTGCTAAGATTTTTAATCAGATGATTCCTACTCTTGGTTTTCTAATAGCAATCTTTGTTTTGATTGTTGGTCATATCTTTAATATTGGTATTAACGCCTTAGGTGGATTTATCCATTCAGCCCGTCTTCAGTTTGTTGAATTTTTTCCAAAATTTATGGAAGGTGGGGGAAGAAAGTTTAAGCCATTTAAAAAAGAAGGAAAATATATTAATCTAATAACTAATAATCAATAACATCTATGGATTTAGGGATTGTTTTATCAATTTGTGGTGCTGTTTTTGCCGCTGGTATGGCTGGAGTTGGTTCAGCAATAGGAGTAAGAATTGTTGGTGAGGTAGCATCCGGACTTGTTTCTGAAGATCCAGAAAAATTTGGTAAAGTTTTGCTTTTACAAGCTTTACCAGGAACTCAGGGAATTTATGGTTTTTTAGGTGCAATTATGGCAATGCAGAAAATTGGACTTTTAGCTGGGAAAGTACTTTCTATTTCACCAGAAGTTGGGTTACAAATTCTTCTTGCCTGTTTGCCAGTTGGTATTGTTGGTTTAATTTCTGCTTTTCTTCAGGCTAAGGTTGCTGCTGCTGGTGTTAATATTGTAGCAAAAAAACCTACTGAATCAGGAAAACCAGTTATTATGGCAGCGATGGTTGAAACTTATGCGGTTTTAGGATTACTAGTAACAATTCTACTTCTTAATGGAATCAAAGTCTAAAGAAGATTGAATATGAAATTTATCGACGGAATTTAAGTGTTTCTATATTTTGAAACATACTTTTTGATATTTAAAATTATGGGTCTTAATGAAATCATAAAAAAAATTAAAGAAGAGGCAGATAAGAAAATTAAGGAAATTAAAGAAAAAGCAGAGCAAGAAATAAATAAAATAGAGAAAAAATACCAAGAAGAAATTGAAAAAAAGAAAAATCAGATCTTGACTTTAGCAAAAGAAGAAGTAGATAAAAAAATAAAACAAACTCAGATTGAGGCTTCTTCAGAAACAAAAAATCTGATTTTATCTAAAAAACAAGAAATTTTGGACGAAATTTATCAAGAAGTTTTAAATGAATTATTAAGGCTTAACGATGAAGATTATTTGAAATTACTTTTAATTTTAATTAAGAAATGTCCTGAAAAAGGTGAAATTATTCCAGCTAAAAATAGAGAAAAAATTACTGAAAAAGCAATTTTAGAAAGTAAAAAAGATCTTAATCTTTCTTATAAATCTTTGCCAATCAAAGGTGGATTTATCTTTTCTTCTTCTGATTTAGAAATTGACAATAGTTTCGAAAACTTAATTAAAATTATTCGCGAAAAAACAGAAATTGAAGTAGCAAAGATTTTATTTGATTAATATTACTCATTATGAAATCAGTAAACTATACATTTGCTACTGGCAAAATTAGGTATCTTGAAACTAAATTACCAGATCAAGTTGATTTAGAAAGGATGCTAGATGCACCTGATTTGGAAAAAGCTTTTAAGGCATTTTATGATACTGATTATGCCCAACATCTTTTTGAAAGAAAACCAGAAGAATTTGAGCAAG
This sequence comes from uncultured Patescibacteria group bacterium, assembly GCA_938030745.1. GTDB lineage: Bacteria > Patescibacteriota > Patescibacteriia > UBA2591 > CALHIP01 > CALHIP01. The sequence goes on from CALHIP010000015.1 coordinate 11,505, forward strand.
TTATTTTAGATGATCTTTTTGAAAACAAAAAATTATTATTTCAGATTGTTCCTGATAAAGATTTAATTAAATTTTTACTTTTAGAATATGATTTTCATAATTTAAAAGTGATCTTTAAAGAGAAATTATTAAATAAAGATTTAGACTATTTAATTATTCCTTTAGGTTTCTTCGAGCCAAATATTTTTAAAAAAATTATTATTAATGGAGAAAAAATAAAAATTGATGAAGAGATTCAAGAATTTATTAATAAGGCAAATAGTTTTCTCAATCAAAAACCTCTGCCTTATCAGATAGAATTTTTCTTTGACCAAAATTATTTTTTGATTTTTAAAAAAATAGCTAAAAAATTGAAAAATCGGTTTATAATTGATTTCGTTAACTTAAAAATTGACTTAACTAATTTAAGAATTTTTATAAGATTAAAAAATTTAAAAAAGGATGTTAAGTTTTTAAAAGAAGCTCTAATTGAGCCTGGGAAAATAAAAATTGAAGATTTTATTAATTTCTATCCTCAAGATTTAGAGATAGCTATTAAATATTTTATTAAATTTTTACCTCCTTCATTAGAAAAACATTTTTCAGAATTTCAAAAAGAAAAAAATCTCTGGTTATTTGAGAAAAGACTTTTTGAAATGGAAATCGAATATTTAAGAAAAGCAAAATATATTGCTTATGGTCCGGAAATAGTTGTTGCTTACTTTTATGCTAAAAAGAATGCTAATAAAAATGTGAGGTTGATTATGAGTGGGAAATTGAATAAAATAGAAAGAAATATTTTAAAAGAAAGAATCAGGGAATTATATTAAATTAATAACTAATCTTTATGTCTTATAAAATTGGGATAATTGGAAACAAAGATACAATTTTTGGTTTTAAAGCTTTTAATTTAGAAGTTTTTCCTATTACCAGTATAGAAGAAGGAAGAGAGGTAATTAAGAAAATTAGTCAAGAAAATTTTGCTATTATTTTTATTACCGAAGATTGGGAAGAAAAATTAGAAGAAGAACTTACTCCTTTAAAAATGGCCACCATTCCAGCAGTTATTTCTTTACCAACTCACTTAGGTAGTACTGGTTATGGCTTAAAAGAATTAAAAAAAATTGTTGAAAGAGCAGTAGGAAGCGATATATTATTTAAATAATTTAAATTATATGGAGCAAGGTATTATCAAAAAAATTTCTGGGCCATTAGTTATTGGCAAAAAAATGGCCGGAGTAAAAATGTATGATTTAGCCAAAGTTTCAGAAAAAAAATTGATTGGCGAAATTATTAGAATTGAAAGAGATGAGGCAGCTATTCAAGTTTATGAAGAAACTTCAGGTTTAAAACCTGGTGAGCCGATTTATCTTGAAGGAAAACCATTAACAGTTGAATTAGGTCCAGGATTGATTGGTTCAATTTATGATGGGATTCAAAGACCATTAGATGTTATTCGAGAAAAATTTGGTGATTATATTGTCAGAGGTATAGAAGTACCTGCTTTAGATAGAAATAAAAAATGGGATTTTCAACCAAAAGTTAAAAAAGGTGAAGAAGTTGAAGAAGGTGATATTTTAGGAACAGTTCAAGAGACAAGTCTAATTCAACATCGGATTATGGTTCCGCCTGGTCTTAAAGGAAAAATCAAAGAAATTAAAAAAGGAAGTTTTAATATTGAAGAGACAATTGCTTTAATTGAAACAAAAGAGGGAGTAAAAGAAATAAAAATGAAACAAGAATGGCCAATCCGTCAACCTCGACCAGTTAAAAAAAGATTAATGCCTAAAGAACCTTTAATTACTGGCCAAAGAGTGATTGATACATTTTTTCCTGTTGCTAAAGGTGGAACTGCCTGTGTTCCTGGACCTTTCGGCAGTGGAAAAACTGTTGTTCAACATCAATTAGCAAAATGGGCAGATGCTGATATTATTGTTTTTATTGGCTGTGGAGAAAGAGGTAATGAAATGGCTGATGTTTTATTAGAATTTCCTCATCTTTTAGATCCAAGATCAGGTCAGCCTTTAATGAAAAGGACTGTTTTAATTGCTAATACTTCTAATATGCCAGTCGCTGCTCGTGAAGCATCTATTTATACAGGAGTAACTATCGCTGAGTACTTCCGTGATATGGGTTATAATGTTGCTTTAATGGCTGATTCAACCTCAAGATGGGCTGAAGCTTTAAGAGAAGTTTCTGGTAGATTAGAAGAGATGCCAGGAGAAGAGGGTTATCCAGCTTATTTAGGTTCAAGAACAGCAGCTTTTTATGAAAGAGCTGGTCAGGTAGTTTGTTTAGGAAAAGAAAAAAGAATTGGCTCTTTGGCAATTATTGGTGCGGTTTCACCACCAGGAGGAGATTTTTCTGAGCCAGTTACTCAAAATACTTTAAGAGTAACCAAAGTCTTTTGGGCTTTAGATGATCTTTTAGCCAGCCAAAGACATTTTCCTGCCTTAAACTGGTTAACCAGTTATTCTCTTTATACTCAAGATTTAGAAGATTTTTTAAAAAAAGAAATTGCTCCAGATTTTCCTGATTTAAGAATTAAAGCAATGGATATTTTACAAGAAGAGGCGAAGCTTCAAGAGATTGTTCGGTTAGTTGGTGTTGAATCATTATCAGAAAAGGATCAATTAACACTTTTAACAGCAAAATCAATTCGTGAAGACTTCTTACAACAAAATGCTTTTGATGAAATTGATACTTATACTTCTTTAAAGAAACAATACTTAATGTTAAAAGCAATTATTACTTTTCATGAAATAGGAAATAAAAATTTAGATGAAGAGGTGCCATTTTCTGAAATTTCTTCATCTTTATTAAGAGAAAAAATTGCTAAAATGAAATTTATTCCTGAGAAAAATCTTAATGAGATAGAAAAATTAATCGAAGAAATAAAAACATATTCATATTAATTTTTAATTTTATGTTAAAAAGTTATAAAACAATTAAAGAAATCGCTGGACCACTTTTAGTTGTTGAAGGAGTCAAAGATGTTGCCTATCAAGAATTAGTTGAGGTTGAATTACCTAATAAAGAAATTAGACGAGGACGAGTTTTAGAAGTTGATGAAAATAGAGCAATTGTCCAAATGTTTGAAGAAACAAGAAGTGTATCTGTTGAAGGTTCAAAAGCAAAGTTTTTAGGCAAGACAATGGAGATAGGTGTTTCTGAAGAGATGTTAGGAAGAATTCTTTCTGGTTCTGGTTTACCAATAGATGGTGGTCCAAAAATTATTCCTAAAAAAATGCTTGATATTAATGGTTCACCAATTAATCCTGAAGCTAGAGATTATCCAACAGAATTTATCCAGACAGGTATTTCTTCAATTGATGTAATGAATCCTTTAGTTCGTGGCCAAAAATTGCCAATTTTTTCTGGTGCTGGCTTGCCCCACTTGGAAATTGCTGGCCAAATTGCTCGCCAGGCAAAGTTAATTAAAGGAGAAGAAAAGTTTGCTGTTGTTTTTGGAGCAATGGGTATTACTTTTGAAGAAGCTGAATATTTTATAAAAGATTTTAAAGAAACTGGCGCTATTCAAAGAGCTGTTCTATTTGTTAACTTAGCTGATGATCCAGTGATTGAGAGAATTACTTTACCAAGGATTGCTTTAACTACTGCTGAATATTTGGCTTTTGAAAAAGATATGCATGTTTTAGTTATTTTGATTGATATGACTCATTATTGTGAGGCCTTAAGAGAAATTTCAGCTGCCAGAAAAGAAGTACCTGCTCGACGTGGTTATCCTGGTTATATGTATTCTGATTTGGCCACAATTTATGAAAGAGCAGGTCGATTAAAAAATAAGAAAGGTTCAATTACTCAGATTCCGATTTTATCAATGCCAGAAGATGACAAAACACATCCTATTCCTGACTTGACTGGTTATATTACCGAAGGACAAATTATTCTTTCACGTGAACTTCATCGGAAAGGAATTTATCCACCAGTTGATGTACTACCATCTCTTTCAAGATTAAAAGATAAAGGTATTGGTGAAGGTAAAACTCGTGAAGATCATCCTGGGGTTTCTAATCAACTATTTTCCTCTTATGCCCAAGGTAAACAAGCAAGAGAATTAGCAACTATTTTAGGTGAAGCTGCGTTAACAGAACTTGATAGAAAATACTTAAAATTTGCTGAAGAATTTGAAAATCTTTTTATCAAACAGGGTCTATATGAAGATAGAACAATTTTTCAAAGTTTGGATTTAGCGTGGCAATTACTTTCTCTTTTACCTCGTCAAGAATTAAAAAGGATAAAAGACATCTACATTGATAAATATCTTAAGAAATAGTAATTCTATAAATATATGAAACTAGCAGTCAATCCAACTCGCATGGAATTATTAAAACTTAAGAAAAGAAAGGAGATAGCAGTTTATGGTTATAAACTTTTAAAAGAAAAAAGGGATTCTTTGATGAGAGAATTTTTAAAAATTATTAAGGAGACAAAAAAATTAACCGAGGAAATAGAAAAAGAAATTTATTTTGCTTTAAGAAGCTTCGTTTTTGCTTCGGTTGAAACAAGACCAGGAGTTTTAGAAGAAGCTTTTATTACTTCTTCGAAAAAAGTTAAATTAACTCTGACGACAAAAAATATTATGAATGTCACCATTCCTTCTTTTGAATTTCAAGAAGAAGGAGATTTTTTTTGTTATTCTTTAGTTTTTTCTTCTATTGAACTTGATCGTTCTTTACAAATTTTTTCTCAACTTTTAGAAGATATTTTGAAATTAGCTGAACTTGAAAATTCTGCTTATCTTCTTTCTTTAGAGATCGAAAAAACTCGTCGTCGAGTTAATGCTTTAGAATATGTTTTCATTCCATCAATGACAGAAACTATTAAATATATTACTCGAAAACTTGACGAGCAGGAAAGAGGATCAATCATTTCATTGATGAAAATTAAGGAAAAAATCAAATAAACTAAAAAAATTCTAATCTAAATAAATTTATGAATCCGAATTTTAAAAAGATATTAATTCAAACAGCGATAGTTTCTGTTTTTTTATTTTTTTCTCTGTTTTTTTCAAAAACAGTTTTAGCAGTTACTTATGTTAGAGGCGAAATCAATAAAGACACAACCTGGAATTTATTGGGCAGTCCTTATGTTATTTTGGATAATGTCAAGGTCAATCCTGGTGTTACTTTAACCATTGAACCTGGCGTGATAGTTAAATTTAATTATAAAAAGAAGCTTACTGTGTCAGGTAATCTTTTTGCTAACGGCTCTCCTTTACAAAAAATTTATTTTACTTCGATCGCTGATGATGAAGTCGGTGGTGATACAAATGGTGATGGAGATGAAACTCTTCCTCAACCAGGAGATTGGCAACATATTGAATTTTTTGATCGTTCATTAGGATCCTTTTCTGATACTGTTATTCGCTATGCTGGTTTTTATATCCCAGTACCAATGACTGGTATCCATAATGATGGTGGAAATGTTTCAGTTTTTCGAAGCCAAATTACTCTTAACGGAAACACAGGGATAGTTCAACTCTCTGGCTTAATCACTGTTACAGATTCAGAAATTTCCCATCATTTTGTTAGTGGAATTAGTATCTGGGGAGGAACTGCTTCTTTTTCTAATAATAGCATTCATGATAATGATTGGTTTGGTCTATTTAATTATCTTCCTTCTTCTATTGTAAATGCAAAAAATAATTGGTGGGGTGATCCAACTGGACCATATCATCCTATTCTTAATCCTAATGGTTTAGGAGATAGAGTTTCTGATGGCGTAGATTTTATTCCTTGGCTTACAGAGGATCCTTGGGAAAAATTAAAGAATAAAAAACCACAAGTTTTTAATCTCGGTCAATTTAAATCTGATCAAATAATGGAAATTAAAGAAGGTAATATAACAACTGAAAATACGGTTGTTTTCAAAGGAACTGTTTCAGATCCTGATGAAGATAAAGTAAAATTACAAGTTGAAGTTAAAGAATTTGATCAAGATTTTGATGGAACAAATTTGTTGGAAAGTGAATTTTTTGATTCTGGCAGTGAAGTTGTTTTGATAAAAAATGATTTTTTAAATGGCAAATATAAATGGCGAGCTCGAGCTGTTGATGATCAAGATGCTACATCTGATTGGCAAGAATTTGGCCAATCAGGAAATGTTGATTTTGAGGTTAAATTAGTGCCGTTGTATACGCAGGTAGAATCAGTATATCCTCCACGTTTGCCGGAAGATGAGTGGGCTTATCTAGATTACGCTGATGGTAAAAAATACAGTTGTGGTTCTAAAATTTATCAATGTGGCTGTGCTATTACTTCAATTGTAATGATTGCCAGATATTATGGTATAACAGAAGCCTGGGGCAAAGATGTTAATCCAAAAGAAATAAATGAATGGTTAAGAAATGAACCAGGTGGCTATCAAAATGGCAATGTCAATTGGATAGCAGCAGCTAAATATACCAATTGGCGAATTCAATATGAAAGAACAGATAATACACCAAATAATTATGCTCTTTTAGATGAATATCTAAACAAAAATCAACCAGTTATTGCTAAAGAAGCAAAAGGAAGAGGAGGATTGCCACATAATCACTTTATTGTTATTGATAATAAATTAGCAACAACTTATGGAATTAAAGATCCTGCCTGGTATAATACAAAGACATTGGACGAAACAACAAATATTACTCGCCATATCAGAGGTTATGAAAATGGTTTTGATGGTTTAAGGATTTACAAAAAAGGAAATGGCCTGGCTCAATCTGCTATTGTCTTTACTCTTGGTTCACCAGCTGAATTATTGGTTATTGATCCTTACAGCAGAAAGACTGGTAAAGATCAAAATGGCATAGAATACAATGAGATTCCAAATGCTTGGTATTTCAAAGAAAATTATGATGATCCAACATCTGAAGAACCACCAGCAACAGAAGAAAACAAAGCTCTTTATATCTTAGAACCAATTCAGGGTGAATATAAATTAAATGTTATTGGTACTGGAAATGGTTCATATTCTCTTTATTCTTCTTTTTATGACAATCAAGGAAATCCTTTAGCCAAAGAATTTCACTCAGAAATAACAGATGGTCAAGTTATTCAGTATAAAATCTTTTTTGATCCCTTGGATATAAACAATACCCAGATAGAAATTCTTGATGAGATTCCACCCGAGGCAGAAATATATTTTGATAAAATTAATCAGCAATTATTAGTAAAAGGAATTGATAATATTACTCTTGATCCATCAGTTTCCTGTTCAGAATCTGGCAAAGAAACAATCTGTCAAATTTCAGATGAAGCAGGAAATACAACAGAGCTTATCTTTAGTAAATTAAAACAAGAAGGAAAAGAAATTAAAACTGAATTAAAAAGTATCAGATACAATAATTTGCCATTAATAGAATTTCCAAAAACTGAAATAAAATATGAATGGTCCAATGATAAAAAAACAGGTGAAATCAAAAATCTTGAACAGAAGATAAGCGTTAAAGATCAATTTGATATTCAGGCGAAATATAATCACGAAAAAGATGAGACGAAAATAAAAATCAAGATTCAAAACAAAATAGAAGAACAAATACTTCCAGGACTTATAATTATTAAACTAATCATTAAATCAGGTAGTTTATATTTTAATTTCTAAAAATGTTATTGAAAAATAAAAAATTATTATTAGGTTTAATAATTCTCATTATAATAATTATTGCCTTTTCTTTTATTATTTCTCAGCAAAAAAGAAAAATAGTTTCTAGAACTGATACCGGATGTTTAGGAGAAAATGAAATAGTAACTTATAAAATTATAAAAAAAGAAGATAAGGTTAGTATGGCTGATATAATTATTTCCGATAAAAAATATAATAAAGAAAAATATCGCTTTCGAATTGAACTGCCAATACCCGAACATTATCACCCTTTAGAATTACACAAATGTCATGTGTATGCTGTAAGATCATTTAATTATGATTACAAAATTCGCAAGTCCTTACCTGATTATAGAGCAGAGATATGGAAATATGATTACAGAGGACAGGGTGAAGGAATAGTGATGATTGCGAAAGATCCACTTGGTAATTTAAAAGATTATAAATATTTTTTTAGTACAGATTTTCGTGTTGATCCCCAAGAGAAATTTATTGTTCTTATAAGAAGTTATCCTCAAGAGGAAGATTATGCCTTAATTATTAAAGATCTTAAAACGAAAGAAGATGTTTTTACCCTTTTAGCCAATTCGATTTCACAAGAATATCCAAACATAGTTGGTGTCTTTGATTTACTTAAATGGTCTGATGATAGCCGTTATTTCTGGGCGAGTATTTCAGAAGGTGCTTATGTTAATGGATACCTCCGGATAGATACTCAAAATTGGAAAACTGAAATCTTCCAAGCACCAGATGGAGCAATGGGCGGTTCTGATTTAAATATCAACACTGGTTATCTAACAATTCAACCTGGTCAAATATGGACAGGATTTTCTGACATCGAAGAAGAATTAAAAGAAAAATATCGAAAAGAAGGTAAAAAATCATCTCTTTATATCTACAATCTCTTTACCAAAGAAAAAAT
>CALHIP010000016.1 GCA_938030745.1 uncultured Patescibacteria group bacterium
TGTCCGCCGAAGGCGGACTTCGGCAGGCGAGGCTTCGCCCCGCCTGCCGAATTTTATCTTTTTAGATTTCTTTTCTTTGATTTGTGAATAAGATTTGGTAAAATGATGGTGAAAGTTTGAGTGGGTTTAATTCCCGGAGCCAATTTTAAAAAGAGAAAAAGGTAAGCAAAATATCGTTTACCTTCGCAAAAAATTTTCCGATTGTTTCGTTTAGTCTTATTTTTGCTATTGGTTTAACTGACTTTTTTCTCTTATAGAGAAATTATCTTACTTATATCACCTTTCGACTCATATTTACTCTAGAAACTTTCTGATCTTTTTTACTTCCAAACACAAATATTGGAATATTCTCTTTTTTTTCTTTCGTAATTAAAAATCAAAAGATTCAAAAAAGAAGCATGTTGACCAAAATACTCCTTAGCAAATTTGTAAATTTCTTTTTCAGATACTTCTTTCTTAAAGTACTCTCTTTTTATAGCATTTTTTACCCACCTATCTATAGGAAATGTGTCTCTTCTGCCAAAACCGTACATGCTACCTTTTTCCCTATACCTTTGAACTTCATCAAATAATTTAGAGCATCTTCTGTTGGTAATTTTTCAATCTCTTTTAAAGAAAGATCATTTTTGCAAATTGCTGTAGCAATTTCTTTTAAATAAGAAGCTCTGTAACCATTTTACATTTCTTTCTTAGTTCATCCTTCTTCAAGAGCCGCAATTTTTGATGCTGTAGGGAAAGTATAAATATTTTCTCCGTTAATTTTTACCCTTTGCCAAAAATTAACAAAGAGGTTTCTTTGCATTATTTTAATCATTTTAACAGAAGTATTTTGGGTGAGGACCGCTTCAAGTATCCGGTAGTCTGTGTTTAAATCTTTCATTAACCTTATCCCTTTTCCATAATCCAAAACTTTCTGAAGATATTTATCAAAGGAGGAAAACATTCTGCTACTATATTTTCATATTTTTCTTTTAATATTATTTTTCGCCATCTTTTATCTAATAGAAGATAACTAACCCAACCATTTTGAGAAAAATCAAAATACCAAAGATCTGCAGAGCATTGCTCTGTTTTTAATGTTTTTTCTAAAGAAAAATCTTTATCTTTGATATTTATTTCTATTTTCATTATTTTTAATCTCTTTTCAAAGAAAAATTTTTTAAAAAACTTCTTTTCTTTCGAGAAAATTTTAAAGCAAAGCGATGAGCTTCATCTCTAATAGCTAATAAATGAGGATAAATTAGTTTTGTTAACTCTTTAATATTTTTCTTTGTTTTTTTAGGGAAAATTAATTTATCATTAGCTAATTTTGAAAGACCAACTAAAGGAATACCAATTTTTAAACTTTTTAAAACTTTATCAAGATAATTTACTTGAGGCCTTCCTCCATCAATTAAGATCAAATCAGGAAATTGCCATTCATGATGTTTAAATCTTCTTCTGATTACTTCTTCTAATGCTTTTAAATCATCATTTTTTGGCGCCTCTTTTATTTTAAATATCCGATATTGACTTTTATCTGGTTTATTATTAACAAAGACAACCATTGAGCCATAAGGCTCTTTACCAGCTAAATGGGAAATATCATAAGCTTCAATTCTCGTTAATTTTGCTAAATCAATTAGCTCATCTTTAGTAATTAAAGCAACATCTTGAATATGTTTTAAGCCTTTTAAAAGATCTGGATTTTCTTTGGCTAATTTTTTGAACAATTTTTTCTTCTGACCAGATAAAAATAAAATTAAATTTTTAATGTTATTCTGATATTCCTCTTTTTTGATTTTTCCAATACAGATCCCAGGACAAAGGCCAATTTGATAATCAAAACAAGGCTTTCCTTGATTAGGTTTGCACAAACTATAAGGAAAGATTCTTCTTATTAATCGCAAGGCATTTTTTATTAAGGAGAGACTAAAATATGGACCAAAAATAAATGCGTCTGATTTAAATTTTTTTAATTCTTGCTGGCGAACGATAATTGGTTTTGGATAATCACTTTTATTAATTACTATATATAAAAAAGAACGATTATCTCTTTCTTTGATATTGTATTTTGGCCAATATTTTTTTATCAAATTTGCTTCTAAAATTACTGCCTCTAGCAAATTATCAGTTTTTATAAATTTTATTTTTTTAGTTAAAGAAATTAATTCTTTTATTTTTGAATCTAAATTAAAGCGAAAATAATCTGCAATTCTTCTTTTTAAAGAAGTTGCTCGACCGACATAAAGAACTTTATTTTTTTTATCTAAAAAAAGATAAACACCAGGCCCTTTAGGAAAATTTTTTATTTTTTCTTTTAAATTAATCATATAAAAATTGTTTTAAAAATTGACCAGTATAAGAATTTTTGTTAGAAGCTATCTCTTCTGGTGTCCCTAAGGCAACTATTCTTCCTCCTTTTTCTCCTCCTTCTGGTCCTAAATCAATAATATAGTCTGCTGATTTTATAATATGCATATTATGCTCAATAACAATTACTGTGTTTCCTTTATCAACTAATTTATTTATTACTTTCAAAAGCAATTCTATATCACGATAATGAAGTCCAACAGTTGGTTCATCTAATAAATATAGAACTCTTTTACCTAATGGATGAATTAAATCACGACAAAGTTTTATTCTTTGTGCCTCTCCTCCTGAAAGAGTAGTTGCTGGTTGTCCTAATTGAATATAACCTAAACCAACACTAACCAAAATTTTTAATTTATCAGCAATTGGATAAATATTTTTAAAAAAATCTAATGCTTCATCAACTGTCATTTCTAAAACATCAGCAATATTTTTCTTTTTATATTTAACCTGAAGTGTTTCTCGATTAAATCGTTTACCAGAGCAGACATTACATCTGACTAAAACAGGTGGTAAAAAATGCATTTCTACTAAGTTATAACCTGCTCCTTGGCAGGCTTCACAGCGACCACCTTTGACATTAAAAGAAAAACGAGAAGGAGTATAACCTCTTATCCTTGATTCTTCTAAAGTAGCAAAAAATTCTCTAATTGGAGTAAAAACTCCAGTATAAGTAGCTGGATTTGAACGTGGTGTTCGGCCAATTGGTGATTGATCAATCATTACTACTTTATCAATATATTCTGTATTTAAAATTTTTTTAACTCCTTCTAAATCTTTAAAACCAGCTTTTATTAGTTTTATGTTTTTATAAATAACATCATATAAAAGAGTTGATTTTCCACTTCCTGAAACACCAGTGACACAAATAAATTTTCTTAAAGGTATTTCAAGATTAATGTTTTTTAAATTGTTTACCTTTGCTCCAATTATTTTTAATTTTTCTGTTGAGTTTCGGCGTCTATTTTTAGGAACAGGAATGCTTAATTCTTTAGTTAAATATTTAAGGGTTAATGATTTTTGATATTTTTTTGGATTCTCAATTAAATCTTTTAAAAAACCATTTGCTATTACTTCTCCTCCTTCTTTTCCTGCTCCTGGTCCTAAATCTATAAGATAATCTGCGCTTTTAATTGTTTGTTCATCATGTTCAACAATAATTACGGTATTATTTGCTTCTTTTAATGTTTTTAAAATTCTAATTAGTTTTTCTGTATCTTTTTGATGAAGGCCAATTGTTGGTTCATCTAAAACATAAAGAGTTCCTGATAATTGAGAACCGATTTGTGATGCCAGTCTTATCCTTTGTGCTTCACCTCCAGATAAAGTTTCCGCTTCTCGATTTAAGGTTAAATAATCAAGACCAACCTCAATTAAGAAACTTAAACGATTAATAATCTCTTTAACTAAATTTTGAGCTATTTCCTTTTCTCTTTTATTTAATTTTTCTTCATATTCTATGAAGAACTCATAAATTTTATCAACAGTTAGATTACAAATTTCATAAATATTTTTTCCTCTTATTTTCACTGCTAAAGATTCTTTTCTTAAACGTTTTCCACGACAAGTTGGACAAATTGTATTTAAAAATAAATCAATCTTTCCCAAGCCATGGCAGGTTTCACAAGCGCCGTAAGGACTATTGAAAGAAAACAATCTTGGTTCAACTTCTGGAAATGAAAAATTATCTTTTGGACATGTCCATAAACTTGAAAGAAGAATTTCCTGACTTTCATTTGTTTTTTCTTTAAAAATGGCTATTATTAAACTTTTACTGTAATGTAAAGCATTTTCAACTGCTTCATATAAACGAGTTTGATCTTTTATTGGCACTCTATCAATAACAATTTCAATAGTATGTGGTTTATGTCTAGATAAAATTATTCTTTCATGTAAAGAATAAAATTTTTTATCAATTCTTGCTTCTGAATATCCTAAAGAAAGAAAATCATAAAGAAGTTGATAATATTCTCCTTTTCTTCCTCTTACTACTGGCGATAAAATTGTTACTTTATCTTCTTTTAAAGATTTTGCTTTCTCTTTTATAATATCAATCATCTCGTCAACAGATAATTTTTCAATTTTTGTTTTACATAAAGGACAATAGACTTCTCCTAAACGGGCAAAAAGGACTCTTAAATAATCATAAATTTCAGTTAATGTTCCAACAGTTGAACGAGGATTATGACTTAAAGCGCTTTGATCAATAGCAATTGCTGGAGATAAACCGATAATTTCATCAACATCTGGTTTGTCCATCTGACCTAAGAATTGTCGAGCATAAGGAGAAAGCGATTCGATATAACGACGCTGTCCCTCAGCAAAAATTGTATCAAAAGCTAAAGAAGATTTTCCACTTCCTGATACTCCTGTAATAACAATTAATTTATTTTTTGGTATTTCAACTGAGATATTTTTTAAATTATGGACCCTTGCTCCTTTAATAATTATTTTTTCTTCCATATTTATTCAATTAAAGATTCTATTTTTTTCTTTATTGTTTGGGGAATGATATGATGCTTTTTATTATAAGCTAATTGAATCTGGCGTCTTCTTTTAACTTCTTTTAAGGCTCTTTTCATCGAATTTGTTAGTTCATCAGCATATAAAATAACTTTTCCAAAAACATTTCTTGAAGCTCTTCCCATTGTCTGAATTAGTGATGTTTCGCTTCTTAAAAATCCTTCTCTATCTGCGTCTAAAATAGCAACTAACATTACTTCCGGCAGATCTAATCCTTCGCGGAGAAGATTAACACCAACTAAAATATCAAATATTCCTGAGCGAAAATCTTTTAAAATTTTAGCTCTTTCTAATGTCTTTGTTTCCGAATGCATATAACATGTTTTAAAACCATTTTTAATCAAATAATCAGATAGATCTTCAGCCATTTTTTTAGTTAAAACATTAACAATTGCTCGGCCACCTTTATTAATTATCTTTTTTAATTCTTCTATTAGATCATCAACTTGACTTTTATTATTCTTTTTGTCAAAAACTGGCCTTACTTCAACTGCTGGATCAACTAAACCAGTTGGCCTAATAATTAATTCAACTATTTGTTTTGAATTTTTAATTTCGAAAGGACCTGGAGTAGCTGAAGTAAAAATTACTTTATCAATTCTTTTTAAAAATTCTTCAAATTTTAATGGTCGATTATCTAAAGCAGAAGGCAATCTAAAACCATATTCAACTAATGTTTCTTTTCTTGATTTATCTCCTTCATACATTCCTCTTAATTGAGGAATAGAAATATGAGATTCATCAATAATAGTAATAAAATTTTTAGGAAAATAAGAAAGAAGTGTCTCCGGTGGTTCACCAGCCAATTTACCAGTTAAATATCGGGAATAATTTTCTATTCCATGGCAGTAACCTAATGTTTTAAGCATCTCTAAATCATATTTTGTTCTTCTTTCTAATCTTTCAGCTTCAAGATATAAATTTTTTTTCTTAAAATAATTAACTCGCTCATTTAATTCCTTTTTAATTTCAGAAATTGCGTATTCTAACTGAGGCTGAGTTGTAATAAAATGTTTTGGAGGGAAAATTATTGCTTGTTTTAATTCCTCTTTTAATTTCTTATCAATTGGATCATATAAAGCTAAACCTTTTATTTTTTGTTCCTCTAATTCTATTTTAAAGATGCTTTCTCCAGAGGCTGGAAATATTTCAAAGATATCTCCTCTGACTCTAAAATAGCCTGGCTTTAAATCAGAATTTGTTCTGACAAATTGCATCTTTATTAATTGTCTCATTAAATCTCCTCTGGTAATTGGTTTTGAGATTTCTAAATATAAAGCTGATTGAAGATAATTTAAAGGAACTCCTAAGTTATAAATACAAGAAACCGAGGCAACAATAATAACATCTTTTCTTGACATTAAAGCACTTGTTGCTTTATGTCTTAATCGATCAATCTCTTCATTAATCAATGCTTCTTTTTCAATATAAGTATCAGTAGATGGAATATATGCTTCCGGTTGATAATAGTCATAATAAGAAACAAAATAATTAACAGAATTTTCAGGAAAGAAATTCTTGTATTCGCGGTATAATTGGGCAGCTAATGCTTTATTCGGAGAAATAACTAAAACAGGTAAATCAAAATGAGAGATAACATTTGCAACAACAAATGTTTTCCCTGAACCAGTCACACCTAAAAGTGTTTGAAAAGGATAACCCTTTTTTATTCCATCTACTAATTTTTTTACTGCCTCAAGCTGAGGTTTTGTTGGCTTAAATGAAGATTTTAATTTAAAAATTGGCATAAATACAAAACTTTGGGATTTTTAGATCCTTATAGGAGTGTTCTTAATTTAGGCGATTTTTTAAAAGCTCAAATTTATCTTAATTATAATACTTTTTTTGAATTTGTTAAAACTAAAATTTTTCCTCTTGTTTTTATTTTTAAAAAATCTAAACTAATATTAAAGAACAGAAAGAAAGCGAGTTAAATATTATTATAAAAATCATTTATGCTTTTAGTAAAAACTAAAATTGGGCCGTCTAAAATAAGTGGTATTGGACTTTTTGCTGATCAATTCATTAAAAAAGGAACGGTAATTTGGAAATTTCAACCAGGCTTTGATCTGCGTGTTGATAAAAAAGCACTTAATAAATTGTCCAAACCAGCGAAAAAACAATTCTTGAGGTATGCGTATTTGAATCCTGATACTCATAAATATGTTTTATGCTTTGACGATGCTCGTTTTTTCAATCATTCAGAAAACCCAAACTGTATAGATGTTCCTTCTGATGACAAAGAGGGGCTTACTGTTGCAGCAAGGGATATAAAAAAAGGAGAAGAATTGACTTGTAACTATAAAGATTTTGATGCAGATTTTGATTATAAAATGAGCATTCATTGAATTGCCTATTTAAAGGTTTTTATCATATAAGTGTCTTTTAGTTTATAACCTCTTTTTTTAAATCTGTAAAGATTGATTTCTTCTTGCCTTTATTTTTAAAAAGATTTAAAATCCTATTAAATTATGAAAAATGCCTTTTCTCTTGTTGAGATAATCCTTTCAGTAGCTATTTTTGCTTTAGTAGCCAGTCTTTTTATTTTTTTAATTATTGAATCGTATAAGATAAATGAAAAAGCTCAAGATATTGCTTTGGCAACATTTTTGGCTGAAGAGGGAATAGAAGCTGTTCGCTCAGTTCGTGACGCAAATTTTTCAGAACTTAAAGCAGGTACTTATAAATTAGTCATTGAAAATAATCGTTGGGTTCTAAAAACTGGCGAAGAAAGAATTGGAAAATTTACTAGACAAATTATTATTTCATCAATTGATAGAGATCGAAGAAAAATTGTTTCTTTAGTTTCTTGGCAACCAAGAAGCGGAGCAAGAAGAGAGGTAAGACTTTTTTCAAGAATTACAAATTGGACTAAATAAAATTTATGAAGAAATCCTTCACCTTAATTGAATTATTAATCTATATTGCTTTAATGACTATAATTTTAAATGTTGGAATTTTTGCTCTCTGGCAAATTTTAGAGTCAAAAACAAAATCTCTGGCTTATCAAGAGGTCTTAAATAATACTCGTTTTATTTTTGAAAAAATCTCTTATGAGGCAAAAAGAGCAAAATCTATAGAGATTCCACAAAGACAAGGTGAAGAGAGAAATGAATTGCTTCTTAAAATGTCGGATGGATCATTAGTTCATTTTTATCTAAAAGATAAAAAATTGATCTTGGAAAGGAAAAATCAAGCTGGTATTTCTATTTTTTTTCCTTTAACTAGTGAAAAGGTTAGAATTTCTGAAGTTGTTTTTAAAAATCTTTCGCCAAATCCTTTTCGGCCTCAAACATTTCAAGTTAAAATGAAAATAAATTTTTATAATCCTTTAAAGAGAATTGAATATCAGGCAGAAATTTCAAGTCAGAAAACTATCAATTTAAGAGATAATATCAGCCAATGAAAAGAGCCTATACAATTTTGATTGTCATTTTGGTTTTAACAGTAATTGGTATTTTAGTTATAACCACGATTAATTTTTTAGGTGTTGATGAAGTAAAGATAAGTTTATCACAAAGAGACTCAGCTTTAGGTTTTTATCTTTCAACTGCTTGTGCTGAAGAGGCGTTAGTAAGAATAAGAAATAATCCTTCTTATACTACAGCTGGCGTAAGAATTCTTATTGATTTAAATAAAAGATATTATTGTTGGTTTAAAGTTGTAAATAAGGATTTACCAAAATATATTTATACTCGATCTGAAATTTCTGATTTTCCTAGGAATTTAGAAATTAGAATTGATAAAATTGATCCCCAGACAAAGAAAATAATTGTTGGTTATTGGTTAGAAAAATAAAATTTATGAGAAAAAGTTTTACTTTAATCGAGGTTTTATTAGTGATTGCTATTTTAGGAATTATAGCTGGTTTATCATCTCCATTTTTAATTACTTTTAAGACTGAACAAGATTTAAATAGTACAACTGAAGAAGTAGTTAGTGTTTTAAAAAAAGCAAGAGAGAAAGCGATAAATGGAGAAAAAGACTCTTTATGGGGGGTTAATTTTTCTCAACCTTTTCAATATATTTTATTTCGAGAAAATTTTAATCCTGGATCCCCAGAAAATGAGACTTTTCAATATTTCAAAAATATCCTCTTGACAACCTCCAAACCAGAAGTAAAATTTTTAAAACTTAAAGGGACAATAGATGAAGAATTTAGAATTGAGTTGACAAGTTTTAATAAAAAAAGAATAATTTTAATTAATCAAGAAGGAACAATAAATTATTATAAACTTTAAACTATAAACTTATGCGGTACAAAATAACTGTTGATAAAGAATGTTGTATAGGCTGTGGCAGTTGTGTTACTATTTGTCCAGAAAATTTTGAATTAGACGAAGATGGAAAATCAAGAGTTAAAAATCCAGAAGTTGAAGAACTTGGTTGTAATCAACAAGCTGCCGATGCCTGTCCAGCTGGTTGTATTAAAATTGAAAAAATTGAATAAGAAAGAATATGGAATTAATTCGGAAAGATTTACCAAAAGCATTGCTTTTAGGTAATGAAGCTATTGTCAGAGGTGCTTTAGAATCTGGTCTTTCTTTTGCTACTACTTATCCTGGTACACCAGCTTCAGAAATTGGAGATACTATTTCAAAAATTGCTCAAGAATTAGGAATTTATTTTGAATATAGTAGCAATGAAAAAGTTGCTTTAGAAGCAGCGGGTGGAGCTGGTTTTTGTGGCCTTAAAAGTTTAGTGGCAATGAAACATTATGGTTTAAATGTTGCTTTAGATTCTTTACTGCCTTTAGTTTATTTAGAATCACCATTTGTTATCGTCGCTGCTGATGATCCTGGTTGCTTCTCTTCAGTCCAGACCGAGCAAGACTCTCGTTGGTTTTCAAAAATTGGTTTTTTACCAACATTAGAACCTGCTGATTCAGCTGAAGCAAAAGAAATGACTAAATTTGCTTTCTTTTTAGCTGAAAAATATAAAATTCCTGTTTTAATTAGAATGACAACTAGAGTCTGCCATAGTCGTTCAACAGTAAAATTTTCAAAAATTATTCCATCTAGAAAAAAAGGAAAATTTTTAAAATTCCCTTATCAAGCAACTGCCACAGATACTGTTAATCGCCATAAAAAATTATTAAAAAAAATAGAAAAAATTAAAAAAGAATCAGAAAAAACAAAGTTTAATTACTTTTTAAAAAATAAAAGTAATTTAGGAGTTATCTCATCAGGTGTCTGTTTTTTATATGTTAAAGAAGCAATCAAAGAGCTAAAGATAAAAGCAAGCATTTTTAAAATTGGGATGAGTTTTCCTTTTCCAGAAAAAAGGATTAGTCAATTTATTAAAAATTTAGATCAGGTTTTAATTGTTGAAGAAGTAGAACCAATAATTGAAAATGAGGTGGAAAGAATTGCTAAAAGAATAAATCCTTCTTTAAAAATTTATGGGAAAAATCTTTTGCCAAAATATGGTGAAATAAAACCAGAAGATGTGTTATTTGCTTTAGCCAAAATTTCTAAAAATATACAAACAATTATTAATTTAGAAGAACAACAGAGATTATTAAGAGGAATAAAAATAGAAAAAAGATTTCCAACTTTTTGTCCGGGTTGCCCACATCGAGCGACTTTTTTTACTATCAAAAAAGTATTAGGAGAAAAAGTAGTTTTTGGAGGCGATATTGGTTGTTATCTTTTAGGATCTTTACCTCCTTTTAAAATGTCAGATTTTATTGTTGCAATGGGAGCTGGTATTGGTGTTTCTTACGGAATTTCTAAAGCAACTGATGAGAAACCAGTGATTTTTATTGGCGATTCAACGTTTTTCCATGCTGGTTTACCGGCTTTAATTAATTTGGTTTGGCATGATGGTAATGTATTGGTTATTATTTTAGATAATAAAATTACAGCTATGACTGGTGGCCAGCCTCATCCTGGAGAAGTTATTAAAATAGAAGATTTAATGAAAGCTTGTGGAGTAAAATCTTATGAAATTACTAATGTTTATAATTTAAAAGAAACATCTGAAAAAATTAAAAAGCTTTATTCTCAAAAAGGCGTTTCTGTTTTAATTGCTCAAGGTGAGTGCCGACTTTTAAAAATAAGAAAACTTGCTCGTCAAGGAGTTGTTTGGCCAAGATTTGAAATTATTAAACAATCACCAAAACTTGAAGAATTAAAAAATTTCTCTTGTCCAGCTATTCGAAAAAAGAAAGGAAAATATTTGATTGATGAAAATCTCTGTTGGGGCTGTGGTTTTTGTCAGCAGTTATTTCCAGAAAATATTAAAATTAAACTATGAAAAAAAATAAGACATTTAATTTAGTCATAGTTGGCTATGGTGGCCAGGGGGTGATTACTTTAGCTGAAATTATTGCTAATGCTGCTTTTGCTCAAGGTTATGAAGTAAAACAGACAGAAAATCATGGATTGTCTCAAAGAGGTGGTTTATTAGAATGTCATTTAAGATTTGGCCAAGAAGTCTTTTCACCCTTAGTTAAAAGAGGTGGAGCTGATTTAATCATCAGTTTGGATTTATTTGATGCTTTTTCTTCTTTAAATTATGTTAATAAAAAAAAGACAATCATTTTAACAAATTCTGAAATTTTTTCTCCTTATCCATTTAAAGAAATCTCGCCAAAAAAAATAATCCCTTTTTTAAAAAAAATTTCTAAAAAATTAATCCTTGTTCCTACTTTAAAATTGATAGGAAATATTAGTAAAGAAACATCAATGATTAATACCTTAATTTTAGGATACGCATTAGGAAAAAAGCTTCTGCCAATCAAAAAGAAATTTATTTTAAAGGCAATGACTGAAAAAATTAGACCTCAATTTTTAGAAAAAAATAAAAAAATTTTTGACTTAGGAATTCAAGTGGCAAAAAAACATTAAAAAGTAAATATTTTCTATCCCTATTCTTTATTAAATTAGCTTATTATTTTTTTAGCTCACCTTTTTCTTTTTTACTCATAAAATTTCCTCCTTTACTTTTGACAAATTTAAAGAAAAAAGTTGATATTTAAAAAAGTTGAAACCTTCTTTAACTTTAATAATAAATAAAAATATAGGGCTTGAATCAAGGTTTAATAATTCTTTTCCACCAAAAAAGACCGGAAAAACGCTCAGAAGAAAAACCACCGGAAGGGTCAAAAGAAGAGAAAAAAGTCTATTACCACACAAAGAAATTGA
Organism: uncultured Patescibacteria group bacterium; assembly: GCA_938030745.1. Taxonomy (GTDB): domain Bacteria; phylum Patescibacteriota; class Patescibacteriia; order UBA2591; family CALHIP01; genus CALHIP01. Next base: position 12,024 of record CALHIP010000016.1, read on the forward strand.
CGGAATAGAAATAATCTTTCTAAATGAATTCATTGAAACATCCGGAGTTCCGATAACTTAAGAAAAAGTAAAAGAAATTTTAGAATCACAAAAGGTGAAAAACTACTACAAAAAGAATTTGAAATGTTTCAAAAAATGAAAGTTAAAAGATCTTTCTGATCTTTTAATGTGTTAACACATTAGATAGAAATGGTTAACAATTTTGGAAAATAAACTTTTAAATCTGTTACTAAAAATATTTGTTGAGAATAAAAAGATCTTAATGGATCTTTTTTGTTAGTGGTGAAATTTTTAAATATTTTTCTTGACAAATATTCTAATTTTAATTATAATTAAAAAATTAATCAACGCGGGGTAGAGAAGTGGCATCTCGCCGGGCTCATAATCCGGAGATCGCAGGTTCGAATCCTGCCCCCGCAACAAAACTGGCAGGGTAGCTCAGTGGTAGAGCAAGCGGCTCATAATCGCTGTGTCATGGGTTCGAATCCCATCCCTGCCATTTTTGTTTTTAGCTGTGGATAACTCTTCTTGTTTTTTTTCTCTTAAATGGTATGATAGTATATGATAATTTAATCTTTTATTTAAGCGATTTTTAAGCGGATTATTTTAATATGAGAAGACAAAGATTGACAATTACTTTGAAAAAGGAGATCGTTGATCTTCTGGATAAACAAATTGATAAGGAAAAACTAAGAAATCGTTCTCAAGCAATTGAATATTTTCTTTCTCAATTACTTTTACCAAAAGTAACTAAAGTTTTAATTTTAGCTGGTGGAGAGGGAGTTAAATTTCGACCTTTTACTTATGAAATGCCAAAAGTATTAATTCCAATAAGAGGAAAAGCACTTCTTGAGTATACTTTAGAAAATTTAAAAAAATATAATTTTTCAGAAATTATTATTTCGATTGGTCATTTTGGCCGAAAAATTAAAGAATATTTTAAAGATGGCAAAAAATTTGGTCTAAATATCTCTTATCTTGTTCAGGAAAGAAAAATTCCTGGCACTAGCCAGCCAGTTAAACAAGCAGAAAAAATTTTAAAAAACGAAACCTTTCTTTTAATCTACGGTGATGTCTTTGCTGAAATTGATTATCAAGATTTTTTAAATTTTCATCAATCTCATTCTGGAATAGTAACTATGGCTTTAGCTTCTGTTGATCGACCAGGAGATTGGGGAGTAGCTGAAATGCGTGGTAATTTAATTATTAATTTTTTAGAAAAACCAAAAGAAAAGATGGTTCGCTCCCATTTAGTTAATGCAGGAATTTTTATTTGCCAACCAGAAATTTTTAAATATATTAAAAAGAATTCAGAACGTTTAGAAAAAGATGTTTTTCCTTTTCTAGCTCGTAAGAAAAAACTTTTTGGCTATCCATTTGAAGGTAATTGGTATGATCTTTCAACACCAGAAATTTATGAAGAGGTATTAAAAAAATTTAATAAAAAATAAAAAGGAGGAAAAAATGAATATTGTAATTTTAACTGGAGGAACTGCAGGAAGGAATTTTGCCAAGGGTCTAAGCAAACACCTCAAGGATAATCCATTCAACGATTATATTACTTTACTGGTTAATACGACGGACAATGGTGGACACAGTGGAAAAATAAGGAACGAATCAGGAATTATTCCAGTTGGTGATCTACGGCAAATCCTCACTGCTTTCTTTTCATATGAAATAGACCTCTTTTTGAATGAAAGGGACAGGGATGGGAAAGTAGGAGGGAATAATGAACTGGGAGAAAAAATCCAAAGGTTGGGAGTAAAAAAAGGAATAGATGAATTTGTTTTAAAGTACGGCGGACTTCCTCCTAATGTTGAAGTTCTGCCTATCTCTGAAAATCCTACTGATCTTTGTTTAGAAACGTGGGATGGAAAAATTTATTACGGTCAATGGGAAATAATTAAGCGGCCACCGGAAACACAGATAAAGAAATTCTATTTACAGCCACCTGTAAGTATTCTTAAAGAAGCAAAAGAAGCGCTTGAAAAAGCAGATATAATTATTATCAGTCCAAGTGCGTTAGTTACCTCCATTCTTCCAATTCTTTTAGTGAAAGGTGTAAAAGAAATCA
>CALHIP010000017.1 GCA_938030745.1 uncultured Patescibacteria group bacterium
TCCTGAAGAAGAGATGTATAAAGTCTTTAACATGGGAATTGGAATAATTTTAATCGTAGAATATAATAGCCCAGTTATTGGAAAAATAAAAGGAGCAAAAATAATTGGCAAAATTATAAAAGGTAATTTCGGAGTTAGAATTATATAAAATAAATTTTTAATATTAATTTTTAGCCAAATCGGGATTTTGACAAGAGAAAATAAAAAACAAAAGTAATAATAACTAATAGAGAAATCCGAACTACCCATAAATTAGTCGGAAATAAATAAACAATTGCCCAGGCAGAGATAATACTAACCAAAAATTGAGTAAATCTATTCCATTGGCTACTTCTTATTACAACTATCTTATGGATAAAATCTAAGGCAGAATCACCCGCTTCTTTTGTCAACCAATAGAAATTTAAATTCATGTTTAATTGCTTGTAAGTAAATTCAATATCTTTCATCCAAAAATCAGTCTCAGATAAAGAAATTTCTCCTAAAAGTCTCTTTATTCCTTCTAACAAAATCTCAATCTCTCTTATATATCCTTTTAGGATAGCAAGATCTTGAACATAACTGGCAAGGGCTTTGCTCAATTCAATAGTATTTGCTTCCATCTTTTTTAAAATCTTAATATCTTCATTTCCTTTTAGTTCTGTTCTTCCTAAAACCTGAATGCATAAATCATTTATCTTCCTCTCTTGTTCATTAAGTCTATTCTGTAAACCAGGATAAGATTCTTGGATATAAAAAAATTTGTAACGGTTTAGAAGAAGGAAAGGAAAAATCTTATGGACAAGTTTGGCAACTTGCCATTTATTTTCATCTTCATCCCAATAAAGAATTAATGGCTTCTCCTTTTCGGCAGAATGGATAATTAAATATCCCCAACTAAAATTTAAGATATGAAATTCATCTTTTGGATAGCCAAGATATTTCATAATTTCTGAAGCAATCTCCTTTGCCCTTGATTTTCCACACTTTTCAATTTGGACTGCTGGATAATAAGTTTCACCAATATAAACATGACGACCGCTTGGTTTTTCTCTTAATTCGCTTGTATTTAAAAGTTCTTTCTTAAGTTCAGAAAAGATTTCGCTACTATATTTTCCTTCTAAAAGATAACTAATTTCTATTCGAATAACATCATCATAAGCACGGATTTCCGACTCTAATTTTAAATTTTCTCTACCTCCGCTTTTCACTACTCCAGAATTGAATATTCGGATGTCCCGATACAAATTTTCTACTTCTCTATAAGAAAAAGGGAAAAGAATATTACTCTTTTCATTTAAAAATTCGTCTAACCTCTTTTCTGGATTTACCTTTTTCCAAACTTCTCCAAAGAAATCGCTGATTGCCTCTTTATGCCATTCTATTTCTTCTTCTTTCTCTAATGCGTGATATCGAAAAAGAAAAATAAGTTGATATAAAATTAAGTCTTTAATTACACTTTTCAATTTTATTTTAATTCCTCGGCTTTTTTAACAATATCTTTTATTCGCTTAACAATTTCTTTCTCATATTCTTTTGAAGCGTAAATTTTGCCAGAGGGAATATCAGGAGTTTCCTCGTCTTTAATAATCATTGACGCAGAAGGTATTCTTCTTTCAAAAAAAATCCCTCTATTAAACCCTTCTAAAAGACCACGAGTATACGGATAGCCTTTAAAAAGTTCAATAATCTTTTTAGTCCATTCATCTAATGCTTTTTTATCAGGAGTTATATTTTCTGAAGATTCCTTTAATCCTTTGACGAATCCTTGCCAAGAATCAGAGAGATTATTTTTTATATCTTTTAATTTCTCTTCCAAGAGAAAAAGAATTACTTCTGGCTCCATTTTCTTCTTCTTTAATACAACCATTAATAATAAAACTTTTACTCATAAAATATTATAAACTAATTTTATGAATTGTCAATCTGCACCAAAACATTGAAAACCTGCCCAATAATATGGATGCTCAAAAGGTCTTTTTTCAAGATTAAATTGGAAAAAATAGCCTGTTAATATTCCCAAAAGGTATTCCGATTTTCCCTTTGCCCAAAATAGTAAATCCTCTGCGGTTGCGTTCCTTAACCATAACTGGGCCTCCCTTAATGCCTCTCCTTTTCTCATATTCTTTTCAAATATATTATCATAGAATTTTATCATAAGCAAACAAGAAGAAATATCAGAAACTGTCCAAAGGGTTGCAATCACTGTTGGCGCTCCGGCATATAAAAATCCAGTATGTAAACCAATACTCTCATCAGCAATATCCCTATAATGAGTTAAACCAGTCTCACAAGCAGAAAGACAAACAAGCCAACTATCTGAAATTTCTATCTTATCAAAAATTTCAGAAATTTTTAAATCCTCACCATCTCCTAAAAGTAAACGAGAATTTAAATCATAATCTAAATCATAAATTCCATGGGTTGAAAAATGAATTATATTAAATTCACTTATCTTTTCCCGTAATAAATTTTTATCCACTACTTTTCCAATAAAAACCTCCTTGTTTTCAAATCTTCCTATCTTTTCAATTTCCGCAACTTCTATTTCTGAAAATGGAAGTGATAAAGAAGAAGGTGGATTGGCAATAGCAAAAAATTTACCTTTATCCCTTCTCGCTTCCTCCCTTTCATAGCATAAATGAAGAAGAGAAGAGTTGGGAGCATAAGTTATCTCATATTCATCAATAAGATAGGCGCCATTATTTTTTTGACAAGCATGGATCGGTAAGAGATTTAATCCTTTGTTAGGAATAATTACAATCTTCTCTCCTTTCGCAAACCTTTTATCTTCAAAAACTTTTGATAAAAGTTCTTCGTCTAAAACCTTTAAGGTATTAAACCAATTTTCTCGTTCTCTTTCTATCTCCTTAATTGCTTCCTTTTTAGCAATGCCTCCCAAATTATCTGCAATATACCTATTAACAATATCATTATATTTAAAATACCGATAAATCCAACCATCCACCGGTTCATTACCATCAAATTTTACCATAATCTCTCTTATCTTTTTATCATTAAATTCTGGAATAGATATAAATTCAAAAATATTTTTTGGTTTAATAATAAATACATATGTTCCTTTTTTAGTAATCCGAAATAAAATAATTGTCCTTTTAATTCTTTCTGCTAAATCCTTAATTTCTTCATAGTTTAGTGATGATTTAATCTCTTTCTCTATTCCTTTGTAAAGGATAAAGTCTAAAATTGTCCTTCCTTTCCCCATTTCTGAATATTCCAATGCCTTTTCTATATTTTTTAATTCTACCTGACAGATTACCATACCATCAAAAAGTGGGATATTTTCTTTTAAGAACTCCTTTCTTTCTTTTGGATCTTTTGGCAGTTTATCCCTTCTGAATTCTTCATATATTTTTATACCTTCTTTAAAATATTTCTCTGCCTCCAAGAATTCTTTCTGCTCCAAATATGTCCATCCTAAATTATTAAAACATACTTTCTCCATATAAATATCTCCTATTTCTTTTGCAATCTCTAAACCCTTTTTGTAATACTCCATCGCCTTTTTATAATCCCCTAAAGAAGAATAAACAGCGCCAAGATTTATATAGCAACTACCTTCATCTTCCTTATCTCCGATCTTCTTATTTATCTCTAAACCCTTTTGATAATACTCCATCGCCTTTTTATAATTCCCTAAAGAACAGCAAACATTGCCAAGATTTATATAACATCTAACCTCACCTTCCTTGTATCCTATCTCCTTACTTATCTCTAAACCCTTTTGATAATACTCTATCGCTCCTCTATAATCCCCTGAAGAATAATAAACAACGCCAAGATTTATATAGCAACTACCCTCACCTTTCTTATCTTCTATCTCCTTACTTATCTCTAAACCCTTTGTGAGATACTCTATCGCTCCTCTATAATCCCCTAAATAACTATAAACATAGCCAAGATTTATATAGCAACTACCCTCACCTTTCTTATTTTTATATTTTAAATAATAAAAAAGTGCCTCCTCAAATACCTTTTTTGCCAAATGAAAATAAGAAAATTTACCTAACCGAATCCCAATTTTTAAAAATAAATCTCCCTTTTTATCTTCAGGAATGTGAATAAATCTATCTTCAATCGCCTTAATAAAACTATCCGGGTCGTTACCAAACTCCTTCACCAACTTTAAAATTAAATTATCTACTTTGTCCATCTTTACCTCTCTTTTAAATTTTAATAATACTTAAAAATTCCTAAAATATCAAGAAGAAAAGGTAAGGTGTAAAAGAGATTAACTAATAAAAACTTACCCCTCTCATTAATATTGACCTTCAAAAGAGGATTACCAAGAAAATTAAGAAGAATTCCATTAAAATTATTAAGAAGTAGAATAATAACCTACCTCTGAATCTCACTATAAATATACCTAAAAAGATAATTATTAAAACCACCTTTAAGACGAAAAGAAGAGATAGGAGGGAGCCGTTCCCTATCTCTATTACAAATTTTAGATAAGTATTTGATATACAAAGACTTAGAAATTTTTTCTCCTTAAAAATTTTTGGCATGGGATGCCAAATTTTTTTTGTCTTATTGATTTATTTTTATTTGTTTTATCTTTTTGACTTTTCAAGAAATTTTATTATTTTTATTATATGGCGCATGCTTATATTCCGGGG
>CALHIP010000018.1 GCA_938030745.1 uncultured Patescibacteria group bacterium
AAGATCAGCACCAGTAATATCCTCTCCTTTTCTGGCATGAATAAAACCAACCTTTAATAGGTAATCATCTTTATCAAAAGTTTTTATAAAAACCCCTTCACCTTCTTTTTCAAACCATCCCTCTTTTTTAATTTTTTCACATTCTTTTTCAATATACTCTTTAACATAATAAGGTTCAGGCTCTAACCTCTTTAAAAGCATTAGTGATACGCTACTTAACACTTCTACCTCTTCTTCGAATGTCATATTTTCTTCTTTTTTTTCGAATTTCATATTCCCTCCTTTTAGAAAACATCCCTAATTTTAACCTTTTTTTATTGTTTCAAGAAGGGCGCAGCCACCACGTAGCTTTATAGTTGTTTATTTTAAAATTCTTATTTATACCTTTTGGGTTTGTTTGATAAAATTTATAAATTTCTCTAATAATAATGCGCTAAAAAAGAATTCGTTCTCTTTAAGATTTTTAAGTTTTGATTTCATTTCTTCACTTAACCAGACTACGCCATCAAGAATCGCTACTTTTATTACGTTCGGTGGACCTTTCGTCTCTTTCACTAATCTTATAGCCTCATTAAATTGATTATCTTGTGAACCACCAAAATCTGTTATAAATTTGGCCGTTCCTATTATATGCTTATTGCCAACCTTTGCCACAAAATCTAATCCTTTACTAAACTTTTGAAATTTACACTTTAATTTGGTTTTTGCGTAGTCTTTTAAAGATTTGTCACCACCCTTTAAAAAAACTATATCAAAATCAAAAGTTTTTTCAAACTCCTTTCTCTTTAAGAATTTAAAGTTATTTTCAAGCCACTTTTTAAACATCGGACCCATCCTTCGGCTTGCTCTTTTAGGAGATTCCAATTTTTCTTTTACTTCATCATAACCCATTTGAAATAATTTTTCGCAGATTTTTTTTGTGGTATCTGGATTTTTCTCAATTGCCTCTTCATCATGGGTTAGAAAACCAATATAGGGATTTTCAATCGGAAATTTAAAACACTTCTTTTTTAAATCTATTAATTTTTTGAGCAATTCTTTACAACCTTTTCTTTCAAAAAGGTCCTTTAACTCTTGAGACTCTTCTTCAGGTATTTTCCCTCTACTAATTTCCTCAGGAGGATAAATCGCTAACAACCGATCTAAATAACCCTCACTTTTTGCTAATTTTATGCTCTCATTAACCCACTCGTTCATAATTTTAAACTTAATAAAACCTCTTTTATCCCTTCTATGTTTTTTTGCTCAATTAAAACTTTTAATTTTTGTTTCTCTTCGTCTTTCATTAAATGAATGGGAAAGGTCGCTAATAATTTCTTCGTTTGAGATAATCCTAAATATTTCCGTATATAATCAGCGTTAGAATATCTAAAAGTTGTTAAAAATTCACTATCGGTAATATCCCTAAAATATTCAAGCATTAGATTAAAATAATTTTTTAACAAAGATAAATCTTCATAGGAAAGTTCCGGGGTAATAAAAATTTGAATAGGGTGGGTACGATATTTTTCCTTGGTGACCACGATTCCATCCACACCAAAGGTCTCTTTGATATTATAAATTCCTACCCGGCCTTCCCAACTTCCGGTATCTAAAGTTCTTACGAATAAAGGATTATTCTTTATTTTTTTATAAAGTTTTTCATTGACTAAGTATGTATTATAAGCAAAATAGCCATTAGAAAAATTATTCGCATCTAATAGTTTTACCTCCTTTGAGCCGCTGTTTTTTTTAACTTCCTCTAATGTTAAATAGAACTTAATTTTTAAAGGCCTAACTGCTTTAAAATAAGAAACAAATTCATCAAATTCACCACCTGCCCGATAGAAATTTTTAGGTGATAAAATATATTCTTTCTCAATAGTTTTATTATTAATCTTTAAAGCCTTAAAGATAATTGGTTGGTAGGAGGGCTCCCTTTTCCTTTCAAAAAAACATATACAAACATTGGTGCCAGTAAATTCAAAAATCTTTCTTTCAAAAATAATTGCCTTTTTAATATTATAAAAGGGAAGAAAATCTCTTCTAATTTTATTAGCTACCGAAAACCCAAATAAAAAATTAGTAGGAATTATGTAAATCATTTTTTTTAGATTATGCCTTAAATCATTTATGAGAGCAATTTGATATAAATCCTGATACCCTTCATTTGGACCCGAAAAATATTTTAAATTCCTTTCCGAATTTTTTACAATATACCCTAAATAGAGATAGGGAGGATTGGTTATATGATAAGGTGGATATTTTAATAGTTTAAAATCGGGATAGTTTTGCAAAGTATCCCTTATTTGAATATTTTTCCTCGCAATTTCGGAAGGTATCCCGTAGTACTTCGCCTTCTCAATACATCTTTTAACCATCTCTTCTTGAATATCAAAAAGAAAAATGTGCTCTTTGAAAAATTCAACTCTTTTACCTTTTGGAATTACTTCTAATATAGGTAAAATCAAATTTCCCTCGCCGGCAAACAAATCTATCCAAGTATAGTTATAAAGAATATCTTTAATTTCAGGAAAAATAAATTTTTTGAAAATATCTATGGAAGTAAGATGAATGCCAAATTCTCTTCGCTTTTTTTCTATTGGAAAATAGGCAGTTGTTCCTAAATCTCTAACATACCCATTTCTTTTGTCTGGTTTACTAAAAATTTCTTCTTTTTGAGATTCATATTTAATATTCTTTTTCATAATAAATGCCCTCTCCTAAAATATCCTATTCCTAATTTTAACCATTTTTGGCCTTATGTCAAGAAGGTTAGAACCTTGGACAGAAAGGTTAGGACACTCAGCAGCAAAGTTAAGACTTTGAGAGGTTTTTATAAATTATTTTATTAATACCTTTTTCATACCCTTTTCGGTTTTTTGGAAGTAGATGCCTTTTTTCAATTTCTCTCCCTTTATAATTTTGCCAGTTATGTCATAGATTTTTTTGCCTTTAAAAGAAAGGGGTTTTATCTCTTTTGTTGAGAATTTCTCTTCCCTTATACCAGTGCCATAAAACTCATAGATCTGTAAACCAGCATCATAATCAGCCACAAAGGCATAAAAAGAAGGATAAGAAACACCAACCAAAACACTATGAGCTAAGCCCGGTGTAATATAATAACCAACTTCTTCCGGATCAGTGGGATCAGAAATATCTATCACACGTAAACCGCCGGCTAAATCAGCAACAAAGGCATAAGGATAGGGGAAAGAAACACAGACATCATAAGCATTGCCTGGTGTAATATAATAGCCAACTTCTTCCGGATCAGTCGGATCAGAAATATCTATCACACGTAAACCACCATCAAAATCAGCAACATAGGCATAAGGAAAAACAACATCAACACTTATAGCCCAGCCTGGTGTAACATAATAGCCAACTTCGTGTGGATCAGTCGGATCAGAAATATCTATCACCCGTAAACCAGCATCTCTATCAGCAACAAAGGCATAAGGATAAGAAACCTCAACATAACAAGCCCAGTCCGGTGTAACATAATAGCCAACTTCCCAAGGATCACTCGGATCAGAAATATCTATCACCCGTAAACCAGCCTCTCTATCAGCAACATATGCATAAGAACCTGAAACCCAAACACCTAAAGCATAGCCCGGTGTATCATAATAGCCAACTTCGTGCGGATCACTCGGATCGGAAATATCAATCACCCGTAAGCCAGCCTCACCATCAGCAACATAGGCATAAGGATAAGAAACATCAACACCACAAGCCTCGCCCGGTGTATCATAGTAACCAACTTCCCAAGGATCACTCGGATCAGAAATATCTATCACCCGTAAACCAGCCCACTCATCAGCAACATAGGCATAAGAATAAAAAGCATCAACATCTAAAGCATAACCCGGTGTCTCACAACTGCCAATATATCTCACATTTAATGAATCAGCAAAAGTAAAAGTAAATAAAATGAGCGAAATAAAAAAGATGTTTTTAATTTTCATTTTTTCCTCCTTTTTAAACTATTTTTTGTCTCATGTCAATTAAACTGCTTTGCGTCCTAACCTTTCTTCCCATAAATTATATTCATCCATTATGTTTTTTGACAATTCCATCCTTTTTTAAATTTTCTCATACCTAATTATAACGATTTTTTTGCCCCATGTCAAGAAGATATGACTTGAGCACCTTCATTGTTTATCTAATTTGTACTCCTTTATAATATCTTCGGAAAGTTTGAAACCTGCTCTGTATAACTTTAAAAACTGGTTCCGCTTTAACTCCCATATTCTTTGATGTTCATTACAAGGAAGAGACTTTTTTAACTCCTTAAAACCTAAATTTCCATCCTCTGAACTTTCTAAGTTGCTCAAGGTCCTAACCTTGGTGCATACTACCTAAGATATTATTATTAGTTAATACCAAACCTTTACGATAAGGATATTTGCTTTTAATACTTTTTTCTCTAATAATTTATTTTCAATAAGAAAATTCACATACTTCGGAATAGTGTTTCTGGTGAACATCTGTATGGAAGGCAATGTTTTTGTAAAATTCATAACAGAAGCCATCCTCGGCCATGTTTCTATTGCGTATCAAAAATAACAGGATAAAAATCCTTAACAAACTCTCTAAAAAGAAGTTAAGACCATTTTGCCCAATAATCAATTAGATTTTCGATATTTTTGATATTCTGAAGTTTTTTGGAAAATTCTTGATTCCTCAGCAGTCGGAATTGAAAAGTTTTTTCAAAAAGAGCAATGGTTCCTTTTTTCTTTTTTTCGGCATAATAACCTTCTTTTAATTACAAATTAACTTCAAGCATTCTAAAATCTTTTTTATACCAAGCATCTAATTGTTTTCTTATCAATTCTGCTAAAAAATTATCATTTAAATATAATACAACTTCTTTTAACTTCTCTTTATTTGTATTTAAAAGGTAATCAAGAAACAAATTCCGACACCAGTGACACCTTCCTACTAAATATATTCTACCATTCCTTAACTTTCCTAACGTAAATTCCATTTCAACCTGCTCTTTATTTTTCGAAATATAACAATCGTGGAAAAAATTTTTAAAAACTCTTTTAAATTTTAAAAATTCAGGCTTAATAGGAATAAGTTCTTTTACTATTACTTCATAAAATTCTGATTTTGGCATTATTATAATATTCATCTTTACCTCCTTTTTCACAACAATTTTTGTCTCATAATAAACTTTTAAAAAAATTATGTTTGCTTTTATCAATTTTTAATTCATTAATCGCTTTATTCATAATCCGTGGGTCAAATACTTTTTTATGCGACAACTCATACAAATTAGTAGCACCAATGATTATTTCCTTTAATCTCATTCTATCCTTTTTTAATACATTCCCATACCGCTTCGGAATTAAATAAAGTGTTTTACCTTCGACTGATATTTTATTCTTCCAAATTTTCTTTCTCTGCTTTAAGGCTAAAATATTCTTTAATTAAATCAAGCATTTTATTCACTCCTTTTTAAAAGGTTTTAAAAAAGGTTTTTAAACTATTTTATAAAAGACGCGGTAAAAAAAGATTGATTTTTCAATGATTTTTAAAAGGTTTTAAATTTTTTAAAAAGAGGTTTTTTAAAATCATTTTTTAGGCTCTTTATATATAATATAAATTGCCTTATAAAAGACGTGGTATTAAAAAGGTTATTTTTAAAAGGTTTTTAAATCATTTTTTAGTTCCTCTATATATAATATAAAATGCCGAAAAAATTAAAAGGTGATTAGAGATTTTCAAAAAAAATTTTAATCATTCTTTTATTCTCTCTATATATTATATATAAAATGCCGAAAAAATTAAAAGGTGGTTTAATAATATAAAATAAGAAAATTGCAACTTTTGTTATATAGTCAGCCGTCTTCTGGATATAGAGAATTATCTTTATATTGAAAAAGGGGAATTTAGTAATGAGCAGTAAAACTTTATCTTCTTGCGGGCAGAGAAAAAAGGAAGAAAACAACCGTAGCCAACAGAATGGAAAAACTCTGCCTGCATATAATATAAAATGTCGAAAAAGGTAAAAGATTTTTTTAAAATGCGGTATTTAGGTTAAATTTAATAAATAAAATAATAAAAAATTGGTAAAATCGGGAAATAATCGCTAAAAAATCGGAAAAAACTAAAAATTTGGCTTAATTTTTTGAATTTTGCTATATTTTTATATATATTTACCAATAACCAATATGATAAAATACCTTCCCCTCCTTTCCTTCTCATATAACAATATAAATTAGCAAAATGCCGGCTAAACTCTTTTTTCATATTCTCATACTCAAATTTGGATATAACCTGCCTTAAATTATCCATTATTCAAATATTTCGCAAAGGATTTCATAAAGAAAACCAAAAAAACCCCAAAGTCGCTCTCGGCTCAATAATAGTTTTAGGTCCTCTCTCATTTTTAAAAAGAAAAAAAGAATTATTAACAAAAAGAGAAAGAAGCATTTTAATAAAGTAGTTCGGACTAATTTTTATATAATTAGTAAATACCTTTAAGATAGTGATTTTTTTAGTCTTTTTATTAATCATTCTCGGAGGCCTATGGGTGTAGTATAGGGGTCTACCCCATTGTTTTTTGTTTCGTTTGAAAATCTACTTTTTTTATGTTCTTCCTCTAATTCTCTTATTAATCTAATTGACAGGGATATATCACCATGCTGGATTAAATTAAAACCAAAGAAATTAGTTTCCGATATACAATTTTTATAGTCAAAAAATTCCACTGGTTTAAATCCAACAATCCTTTTCAATTTATTCATAAAAATTCTTTTTAAGTTCACCATTAAAAATATAGTACTTTTTATTAAGATAGTAAAGTAGATAATTGAAAACTTTTGAAGATTTTTAGAGATTTTTGGGTTATTGGTATATTTTGGCATAGATTTTGTATCAATCTTTAATACTTTAATAAACTTAATAAGTGTATTTCCTTTTATTAGGTAGATTTTCTTATGGATTTTTGAGCGTTTTGCTTTTTAGGTATTTATTTTTAATAAGTTTTCTGACGGATAAGGGACTGATATTAAGGAAATAGGCTACTTTAACACCCAAATTTCTAATTTTCTTTTTCTCCTCTTCGGTTAGATAATACTTCATAATTTTCTCCTTTATATATATTATATATATATGACGGAAAAAGGGGCATTCAGGTTACCACTTTTTTTATTGAAATAAAAGGAGAAGATGAGACTGCTTGGTATAATAAAGGTGTTACTTTATTTAAACTTGGTCGTTATGAGAGAGCAATAAAATGTTTTGATAGGGCGCTAAAAATAGATCCAGAGAGTGCCGTGATTTTGGCTAATAAGGGCTATGCTTTAGAAAAACTCGGTCATTATAAAAAAGGTAATAGAATGTTATGATAAGTCATTAAAAATAGAACCGTATAATCTTGAAGCATCGGAATTAAATTAAAAAATATGTGCCTTTTTAAGAAATATCAAAAATAATATGAAAAAGAGATAAAATATTTTGCCGAGATTTTAAAA
>CALHIP010000019.1 GCA_938030745.1 uncultured Patescibacteria group bacterium
AGTTCTTTTAATGTTTTTAAAATTCGATAACAAGACTCATATAAAACAACTGGGTATTTTGATTTTATTACTTCTTCAAAAAATTTTTTTCTTTTTTTCTTAGTTGGTGGAAAGCCTAAAAAAACAAATTTATCAGTTGGAAAACCAGAAATACTTAAAGCAGTAATTAAAGCAGATGGTCCGGGAATTGGAACGATTTTTATTGGCAATTGATAATCAAAAAGAATTAATTTAATTAATTTATTTCCTGGATCAGAAATTCCTGGCGTCCCTGCTTCTGAAACTAAAGCCAATTTTTTTCCTTTTTTTAATAAATCAATAATATAATTAATTTTTTTTAACTTTGAATGTTGATGATAAGAAATAAGAGGTTTTTTAATCTGATAATAATCAAGTAGAATTTTTGTCTTTCTTGTATCCTCACATAAAATAAAATCAACTTCCTTTAGAACCTTTAAAGCTCTTAAAGTAATATCTTTTAAATTACCAATTGGTGTGGCAACAATATACAAAGTCATAAATTTTTATCTTTTTAACATTTTAATATAAATATCAGGAGGAATATTAACTTTACCAAATTTAAGAAGTTTCTTTTTTCCTTCTTTTTGTTTTTCAAGAAGTTTCATTTTTCGAGTAACATCACCACCATAAAGTTTAGCGGTTACATCTTTCCTTAAGGCCGGCAATTTTTCTGAAGCAATAATTTTACCAGATGCTTTCTGGCCTTTGCTTGGTGGAGACCAACCAATAACTGCTTGAATTTTTACTTCAAACATTTGTCGAGGTAAATTTTCTTTTAAAAATTCAACCATTTTTCTAGCTTCATAATAAGCATCTTGGCGATGGACGATAACAGAAAATGCTTCCTGAAGTTGGCCAGCTACTAAAATATCTAAGCGAACTAAATCTGCTTCTTTATAACTTAAGAATTCATAACTCATTGAGGCATAACCAGCGCTTACATTTTTTAGTTTATCATAAAAATCAATAATCATCGTCCTTAAAGGAATTTCCGCTTTAATAGTAATTAAATTAAAACTCTCAATTGATAAATGAGGAGTTAAATAATTCTTTTCTAAAAATTGACCACCATATTTTTTTATCAATTTGACAATATTACCTAAATATTTTGCCGGTGAAATAATTTCTACCTTCATGATAGGTTCTTCAATTTTTTCTATATTAGAAGTTGGAAAATCTTGAGGTGAACGAATTTCTCGATATCCTTTTTGACCTTTTAACCAAACTCGATAAGCAACCGATGGCCAAGTAGCAATGACCTCAAGATTATATTCTCTTTTTAATCTTTCTTTAATAATCTCCAAATGGAAAAGCCCAAGAAAACCGCAACGATAACCAAGACCAAAAGCAGTTGATTTTTCTGGTTCAAAAAATAAACTAGGATCATTTAATTGTAATTTCTCTAATGCCTCTTTTAATTTTTCTATTTCTTTGCTTTTATAATTGTATAAACTCGAGAAAATCATTGGTTTAATTTCTTTATAACCAAAAAGTGGCTTTATTTCTTTATCACTTATTGAAGAAGTAATTGTATCACCAATCCGGCATTTTTTAATATCTTTAAGACCAGTAACTAAATAGCCAATCGAACCAGTTGTTAAAACTTCTTTTTCTGTTAATTGTGGTCGGAAAATACCGATTTCTTTTGCTTGAATTTTTGTTTTACTACCAATAATTTCTAATTCTTCACCTTTTTTTATTTCGCCATCAACAACTTTAATATAAACTATCACACCTTTGTGTTCGGAATAAATAGAATCAAAAATTAATGCTCTTAATGGCCCTTCTTTCTTTCCTTTTGGTGGTGGAATCTTTTCTATTACTGCCTCTAAAACTTTTTCAACATTTTGACCAGTTTTGGCAGAAATTAAAATAATTTCTTCTTCTGAAATATTTAAAAGATCGACTAATTCTCTTTTTCGTGCTATTAAATCAATACCTTCTAAATCAATTTTATTAAGAACAGGAATAATTTTCAGTTTTTGTTCAAGAGCAAGACGTAAATTAGTTATTGTTTGAGCTTGAATTCCTTGACTAGCATCAACTAATAAAATTACACCTTCAACTGCTGCTAAAGAACGTAAGATTTCATAAGAAAAATCAATATGACCAGGAGTATCGATCAAATTTAGAATGTAGAATTTAGAATCTAGGGTGTAGGTCATTGTTACCGGTGCCAATTTAATTGTTACTCCCCTTTCCCTCTCAAGAGGCATTTGATCTAAATATTGTGGTCTCATTTTTTCTTTTGGAACAGTCTTTGTTAATTCTAAAAATCGGTCAGCCAAAGTTGACTTACCATGATCAATGTGGGCAATAATAGCAAAATTTCTAATAAAATTCTGATCCATACAATAAAATTTATACCTCCTATTTTCTGCGGCCGTCCGAAAAGAGAGGTCAATTGGTTGGACCGAGAATAAAGGCAAAAATTTTATCACGATTAATAATTGAAGAAATTTTTATCACCTTTCCTTCTTTTTTTATCTCATCTTTTGGATATAACCAAATAATATTTTTTTCTGTTGGTAAAATTATTTCTCCCTCAAATTCACTTTCCCGGCCAGGCTGTTTTTGAATCAATAGACTATAAGAGATTATCTCTTTATTTAAATCTAATTTAAAAGGTAAAAAATATTTAAAAGAAATCTCTTTTTCTTCACCAGGAGCAACCTCTAAAAAATTACCAAGGCAGGTTTTGTTAAATTCTTCGGTAATTCGAGTTTGAGAAAATTTATCAATTAAAATTTCATTTTCAATCTTTTTTAAATCTTCATCTAAAAGAAAATTATCTTTTGGTTTTGGAAAATCTTTTTTTGTTTGTCCTTTTACACCTAAAAAAATAGCACCTTTTGGTAAATATAATCTTAGCCAAGAAAGATCATTTCGACCAAAAAATGGTTCATTTTTTTCTCCTTGATGTTTTCTTTTAACCGTTAAAGTACTAATAATTGAACCATCTTTATCTACTTCAGCCTGATAAAAGATTTTTTGTGAAATTTTCCCTTCTGTTTTTGTTCCATTAACATTTGAAACAACAACCATTAAATAATCAAATGGTGATTCTTTAATCTCTCCAGTTAAATTTTTTTCTTGAAAAAATTTTTGGATTGACTGATCGGAAAAATAAAAGAGAATTTTTTTCTCTTCTAATCCACGGAAAATAATCTTAATAATTTCAAAAAAATTATTTGGCTCTAAAGCAAGAATTTTTCTTATCAGAATTGGTGTTAAATCAACTAAAATTTGTTTTGGTTTTTTCTCTTCTTTTCTTTCTTTTTCAATAGTTTTCTGAATTTCTAAAATAAAATTTTCTTGATTTAAAACTTTTCCATATTCTGACATCTGGATTTCGCCAATAACTTTTAAAATTTCTGGTATTAATTCAGCATTAATAGCAATTACTCCATCAACAGTTGGTCCACCAGACTTTTCATAAAACCAAATTAATTTTTTTGCTGAAGTCGGCCAATCAGGAAACCAATTGGCATCATGAAATTGCCATTTCGGATAGGCAATTAAGAATGGTTTTGGTGGTGCTACCTTTACTGTCAATTGACCAGCAAGATCGTAAGTTCCACCAGCTGGCATTTCAAAATTTCTAATTTTGCCATTGAGAAAATCAATAAGGGCATAAGTACCAAGAAAACCGCCAGTTGCTCTGATTTCATTATTGTTCTGAAAAAGAATAAGATATCGTTTGAAAGAATTTTTACCAACAATCTTTTCAAGGTTTTCTAAAATTAAATCAAAATCATCAATTTTTTTCTTTAGAACTGGAAGCTGTTTTTTTATTAATTCGAAAGAGGATCGAAAATTTAAAGGAAGATATATTGTTGAAACTTTTGAAAGATTTTTTTCTATTTTTTCTATTAAAGAAAAAAAATGTTTGGTTCTTTTCTGAAGAAAATCTATTTTTGTTAAAAAATTTATTGATAAAATTTCAGCTGGTAAAATTTTTTCAGTCTCAACTATTTCTTCATTTTTAAAAAGAAGTGGTAATTCCTCAATTGTTTTAATTAGAAAATTTCCTAATCTAGCTGAATCATAAAAACCATTTATTAAAGCGAGACTAGTTTTTGCCTTTGGGTGAAATCGAATAAAAATTTTTACTATTAGATTTGCCTGATTAATTTTTTTAATTTTTTCAAAAAATTTTTCTTCAGCTAAAATAAGTTTTTCTTTAGCTGAACTAAAATCTAAATTTTTTAAAGCAATAAGACCATCAAAAAAATTTTCTAATAAAAAGTCTTCTGAAAGTATTTCTTTTTTTATCTTCTCAATCTCAAGATAAGTAAACCAAACAAAAAAAATTTGAACAAAAATAACTACACCAAAACTAAAAAAAATTAGTATTTTTTTAAAAATTTCAGTAAAAGGTAAGAGGTTGAACTCTTTTTTTTCTTTTTCTCGCAAATCAATTATGTAAGGAGATGGCTCTTCTTTTTTAAAATCGAGTTTTAATTTATCCTTCATAAGATTATTTCTTTATAGAGAAAGAAAATTTTCTTAGCCATTTTTTGCCAAGAATATTTCTTTATCTGTTTTAATCCTTTTTCTTTTAGAGTTTTTCTTAAATTCTCATCCGTTATTAGTTTAATCATTGTATTTTTTATCTCCTTGATATTGTAAGGATCAAAATAATAAGCTGCCTGACCAAAGATTTCTAATAAAGGAGAAATTGAAGAAGCAGCAACTGGCAAACCATAGGCCATTGCTTCAATTCCAGGGAGACCAAAGCCTTCCTCAAGAGAAGGAAAAATAAAAAATAAAGCATTTTGATAAAGAGCTATTAATTCTTCATCAGTTACTTCACCAGTAAAAATAACTTCATTTTTTAAATCAATTTCTAAAGCATATTTTTCTAGTCTCTGATAAAAATAATCTTTTTTGCCAACCAAAACTAACTTAATATTTTTTATTCCATCTTTTATAAGTTCTTTAAAAGCAATAAGAAGCGATTCTAAATTTTTATGAGGATAGGCAGCGCCAACATACAATATATAAGAATTTTGAATTTTGAATTTTGAATTTTGAATTTTTTTAGAAATTTTTGGTAAACCAACTCCTTCATAAATAACAATAATTTTTTCAGGATTAATTTTTAAAATCTTAATAATATCTTTTTTTGTTGCTTCAGAGACAGCAATAATTTTTTTAGCTCGAGAAACTGCCGATTTAATAACAAGATAATAAAAAAATAATTTGATTTTATATAAAATTGGTGATAAAGTAGTAGCTTTCCGCCGTGATTGAGGAAATTTAGAAATAATTAAATCATGAATAGTCACAATAAATGTTTTCCAATAAAAAATTGGAACATTAAAATGAGGGAAGTGAATAAGATCTAATTTATATTGATAAAGTTTTAAAGGAAAAACAATTTGTTCTTTTAAAGTATAAGGTCGATAATCAGCTAAAACTTTATAAAAATTTCTATTTTTTGGTTGATATTGATTAAAGCCATTCTGACGTAAGAAAATAAAATATTCATTTTCGAAATCATTTTTCTCTAAATATTGAATTAGTTTTTCAGTATAACGTCCAATACCACGATCAGCAATTCCATAAAGTCTGGCATCGATACCTATCCGCATATTATTTTTTAAAAAATTTTAAAAGTTTATCTAATGGCTGAGTATTAATAATGTCTTGTTTTTCAGCCCAACCACGACGGGCCTGAGCAATGCCATATTCGATAAAACGCATTTGATCTTTATAATGAGCATCAGTATTAATAACCATTTTTACACCCATTTCTTTTGCTCGTCGAATATTTTGATCATTTAAATCTAATCTTTCTGGATAAGAATTAATTTCTAAAATTGTTTTTGTTTCTTTAGCTATTTTCAAAATTTTTTCAAAATCAATTTGATATTCATCGCGTCTTTGAATAATTCGGCCAGTTGGATGAGAGATAATATCAACGTTTGGATTTTTCATTACTTTAATTATTCTTTGAGTCATTTTTTCTTTTTCCATTTTAAAACTTGAATGAATACCGGCAATAACAAAATCTAATTTTTTTAAAGTATCATCAGAAATATCAATTGAACCATCGGGTAAAATATTTGCTTCACAACCTTGCAAAATTCTGAATTTCGAATTTTGAGCTTTGAATTTTAAATTTAATTTCTCAATCTCTTTCCTTTGTTGAGCTAATCTTTTCTCATCTAATCCATGTTCAATTCTTAAAAATTTTGTATGGTCAGCAATGCCAACATATTGATAACCCATCTTTTGAGCAATTTCAGCAATTTCTTCAATTGAATCACTTCCACCACTCCATTTTGAATGGATATGAAGATCTCCTTTGATGTCATTATAATCAATTATTTTTGGTAATCTTTTTTCTAAAGCCATTTCAATCTCACCTTGATTTTCTCTTAATTCAGGTGGAATCCAATCCATTCCTAATTTTTTATAAATCTCTTCCTCACTTTTTCCGGCAATCATTTTTGCTCCTTTGAATAACCCATATTCTGAAAGTTTAAACCCTTTATCAATAGCAATCTTCCTTAAAGCAATATTGTGTTCTTTTGAACCGGTAAAATATTGGAGGCCTGCGCCATAAATATTTTTAGATAAAACACGAATGTCCATATCAAAACCTTCTTTTAAACGAACTGAAGCTTTAGTTGTTCCCTTTCCCCAGATTTTAACGATTCCTGGTAAAGAAACAAAAAAATCCATTACTTTCTGTGGTTGATTAGAAATAACTAAAAAATCAACGTCACCAATTGTTTCTTTCATTCTTCGAACTGAGCCAGCAACATCAATTTTTTCTACTTCTTTTAAATTTTTTAACTTTTCATAAATTTCTTTGACTTTTGGTAAAATCTCGCCTAATAAAAATCTACCTTTACTTCTCTTTAAAAAAGCAATTCCTTCTAAAATATTTTTTTCTGTTTTTTCACCAAAGCCAAAAAGAGGAGCAATTTTATGAGATTTAGCTGCTTTTTCTAAATCTTTTAGATCTTTAATCTTTAATTTTTCATACAAAACTTTTATTTTTTTCGGGCCCAATCCTTCAACTGCTAACAATTCCTGAAGATTAACAGGTGTTTTCTTTTTTAATTCTTGATAATATTTAATTTTTCCTGTTTTTAAATATTCTTCAATCTTTTCAGCAATACTTTCACCAACACCAGGAATTTCTTTTAAAGCTTTAATTCCTCCTTTTTTATAAATTTCTTCAACATCTTCTTTTAATGTCTCTAAAGTTAAGGCTGCTTTTTCATAAGCATATGGTTTAAAAGCAACTCCTTCCATTTCTAAATAGCCAGCGATCTCATAAAAAATTTTAGCCAGTTCCTGATTTTTCATATCTTAAATATTTTATCAATTTTTCTAAAAAATATAAATTAATTGATTTCAAGAAGAGTTTTAATTGCTTCTGATAGATCATTTATATCGTATGGGTTGATAAAAACAATATTTTTACTCTCAATTTCAGTCAAAGAAGAAGTATGGCTACTAATCACTATTTTAGAGCAAGCTAAGGCCTCAGCAACTGGATAGCCAAACCCTTCATAAAAAGAAGGATAGACAAAAATTTTGGCTAGATTATAAAGATAGACTCTATCTTCATTTTTTATGTAATCTAAAAAACGAATTTTTTTATCTTTAAAGTCTTTACAAAATTTGTTGATTTTTTTAAGAAATTTTTTTGAAATATGACCAGCAATAAGTAAATAAAGATTTTTATGGTATTTTTCTTGAAGTTTAATAAAAGCTGAAATTAAACTTTCAATATTTTTTCTTGGCTCAAGACGACCAAGATAGAAAATAAAATTTTCTGGTAATTGATATTTTTCTTTTACCTTTAAAAGTTGGAGATCATTCTCTTTTATTTTTTTGAATTCAGAAGTAATTGGTGGAATCTTAATTTTGATTTTTTCAGGAGAGATTTGATATAAATCAACAAGATCATTTTTTGTGTTTTCAGAATGAGTAATAATTTCATCAGCTATTTGACAAATTTTTTTTGGTTTAATCAATTTATGCCAGAGGCGCTGTTTAAAGGTGAAGAATTGAGGATATATCTCAAAAGAAAGATCATGAACAACTAAGGTAATTTTTTTGTTTTTTGAAAAAGCAATAAAGTTAAAATTTGGAAGAAAAATTTTATCAATCTTTTGACCAATTCTTTTTTCAACTAACTTATCAATTTTTGGCCATTTAAAAAGCCAGATTAAAAAATTAAAAATTCTGTTAGGATAATGAAAATCAATTATTTGAAGAGAAGAGTTTCCTTTTTTTGCTTTAGATTGATTTGAAAAAACCCAACCAGATTTTGAAAGTAAATTTTCAAAATATGAATTATAATGTTTTGCTGAATTGTAAAAAAGAAAATATTGATCGGCTGAATCATTTTTTGAAATTTCATTTAAAAAATTCAAAGTATATTCAGCCACTCCGGTATATGGTTTATCTAAAAGACAACGAATATCAATAAGAATATTCATATTTAAAAAATTTGTTCAATAAATTTTATTATTTCTTCTTTGAATCTTTCTTTGGAAAATTTTTGAGCATGAAGACGAATTTTTTCAGGATCAAATTCTTCAGGTTTAAAACGAATAACTGTATCAGCTAATGCTTCCCAAGTTTGCTCATCGAAAAATTTACCAGTTAGACCATCAATAACTGTTTCTAAAGCACCTCCAGCCTTATAAGCAATAACTGGCCGACCTGAAGCCATTGCTTCAACAGCAGTAATTCCAAAATCTTCCTCCTGCGGATGAATTAAAGCTAAACAGCGAGAAAGATATTTTGCTTTTTCAGATTCAGAAACATAACCCAAAAATTCAATGTTTGGTTTAATTTCAGGACAAAGATTCTTTCCTTCTTTTTTGCTCATGCCAATAATTTTCAAATGAATTTTTAATTTGCTAAAAGCTTTGATAACTAAATCAATTCTTTTATAATATCTCGGTCGGGAAATAACAAGAAAATAATTATCTAAATTTTCGGAAATAAAAAAATTATCAATTTCAACTGGTGGATAAATGATCGCTTCAGGAAGACGATGATAATATTTTTCCATTCTTTCTTTAATAAATTTAGAAATAGCAATAATTTTATCTGGCCTTTTAATTGCTTTTAAATCCCATTTTCGTAAATTATCAAAAATTTTTGGTAAAAAAAATTTAGCTAAATTTTCTAAACCCCTTAAATTTTTTAAATATTCTTCTGGCTCAATCCAAAGATAGCGTGTTGGCGTTAACAAATAACAGACTGATTTTGTTTTTGATGGAACAATCACACCTTTACTAAAGGCTGAGGAGATAGAAAAGACAAGATCATAATTACTAAAATCAAATTTTTCAATAGCTTTTGGCATCAAAGGTAAAAACCAGCGATAATATTTCTTAGCAAAAGGAAAATTTTGTAAAAAAGAAGTTTTGATTTGATAATTATAAAATTGATGATGTGTTGCTTCTTTATCATAGATTAAAGTATAAACTGGAGCAGATGGCCAAATCTCATGAATGACTTTTAAAACTTTTTCTGCACCACCAAGTTGAGTAAGAAAATCAGTAACAATAGCTATTTTCATAAAACAATTTAACATAAAAAGAAACGAAGTACTAGAAAAAATTGACTTCGCTAGATTTTAAAAATGGCGATCATTTAATTTTTATCTTCTCCCTAAAAGAAGGAAGAAAGCAGCAATAGTAATTGATGACCAGGTTCCAGCAACAACACCAACCATCATTGCTAAAATAAAATATTTAATTGTTTCACCGCCGAAAAGAAAAATTGAAAATAGAGCTAACAAAGTAGTAATTGAGGTATTCAAAGATCGGATAATAGTTTCATTTAAACTTTTGTTAATAATCTCTTCAAATTTATCTGAAGGATAAAAAAGAAAATTCTCTCGAATCCGATCGTAAACAACGATTGTATCATTAACTGAATAACCAAGAACAGTTAAAATCGCAATAATAAAAGTTGTGCCAATCTCAACATTTTTGAAATGACCAAGAAAAGCAAATGTTCCAAGCATAATAATGACATCATGAATCAAAGCTAAAATCGCACCGAAACCATAACGCCAAGCTTCTCCTTTCTTTAAAATTTTTGAAAGACGACGAAAAGACCAGCTAATGTATAAAAGAATAGCTAAAATTGCTAAAATTGTTGCTTTTTTTGCTTTACTTAAAAGTTCCTTACCAATAATTGGACCAATTGATTCAAAACGAATTTCTTGTGGATAATCAAGTTTTTCTAAAATTTTTTGATGGGTCTCTTCATCAATTTCTTTAAATCGAAGAAGCAATTTTTTTTCACCAGTAGGTTGAATGCTAATTTCACCTAAATTGAATTCTTTGAGTTTATCTTTAATTTCCTTAAAAGAAGGTTGTGTTTTTAAATACTCAATTTCCATTAAAGTACCGCCAGTAAAATCAAGTCCTGGTTTAAGACCAAAAAAAATTAAAAATAAAATAGAAGTCAGAATAAGAATTCCAGAGATAGAAAGAAAAATATATTTTTTACCAACGAAATTAAACATTTTTTTTTAGAAATATTGCCTTGTCAATTTAATTATTGTTTTAGTAACAACAATTGCTGTAAACATACTAGTTAAAATACCAATACCTAAAGTCAAACCAAAACCACGAACTAAACCAGTACCAAATTGATAGAGAATAAAGCAGATAATTAAAGTAGTAAGGTTTGAATCTCGAATAGCTGACCAAGCATAACGAAAACCTTCTTCAATAGCAGTTAAACCTGTTTTACCCAATCTTTTTTCATCTTTGATTCTTTCAAAAATTAAAACATTAGCATCAACAGCCATTCCGATTGATAAAACAAAGCCAGCAATACCAGCTAAGGTTAAAGTCACTGGCAATAATTTAAAAATTGCTAAAACTAAAAGGACATAGACAATTAAGGCAAAAGAAGCGATAACACCAAGCCAGCGGTAAAAAATAATCATAAAAATAATAACTAGTAAAAAACCAATGATTCCAGCAATAAAACTTTTTTCAATTGAAATCTTTCCTAAACTTGGTCCAATGTTTTGTTGAGAAATAAGAGTAATTGGAACTGGTAGAGCACCAGCTTTCAATCTCATAGCTAATTCTTTTGCTTGATTAAGAGTAAATTTTCCAGTAATGACTGCTTTACCATGAGGAATTTCCTCTTTAACAATAGGAATAGAAATTGGTGAATTGTCTAAAAAAATTGCTACTGGTTTACCAACATTTCTTTTGGTAATCTCAGCAAAAAGTTTTGCTCCTTCATCATTAAATTCTAAAGCAACTAATGGCTCATTTGTTTGTGGATCAAAATCAACTCTTGCTGTTTTTAAATGTTTTCCTGTTAATCCGGTGTAAACCCATTCTTGAGCTGATGCTTTTAAATCTTCTTCTGAGATTTTTTTGATTAAAATATGGCTGGCCAAGACTTCTGGCTCGCCATTTTCATTTGTTCGTTCATCAATTTTTTTAATAATATGATAACCAAATTGGGTCTCAACTAAATTTTTGGTAATTTCACCTTTTTTTAAATTAAATACTGCCTCTTCAAATGGTTTAACCATCACACCTTTACCAAACCAGCCTAAATCACCACCTTTTTCTTTTGATCCCGGATCTTCAGAAAATTTTTTAGCTAAATTAGAAAAATCAGCACCAGGTTTTAAAACTTCTTTTAAAATCTCTTCTGCTCTTTTTTTTGCTTCTTGATTATATTTTTTAATTTCTTCTTTTTCTTTTTCTGTTATTTCCTTTACAAACTGTTCTTTAAACTCTAAAATCGGTGTTTCACCAATCATTTTGATAGCTTGATTTACATCTTTGATTCCTGGCAACTCAACAATAATTTTCCACTCTTCACCAGCTTTAGCTGTTTGAATAACTGGTTCACTAACACCAAAAATATTAACTCTTCTTTCAATAACATCTCTTGCTCCTTCAATTGCTGATGCTCTATCAGCCAAAGGAATATCTTTTGTTTCAGTTAAATAAATCAATTGGGTTCCTCCTTGTAAATCTAAGCCAAGATGGACTTTAAGTTTAGAAAACCAATCTGAAGCTGGTAGCCATTTCGGTAAACGAGGTAAATCAACAAATAAGGCAAAAATAATTAAAATTAGAATAAAGATAAAAGTTATCAAAGTTTTTTTCATAATTGCAATTTAATATTTTAACATTTATTTTTTATCTAACAAGTCTAACTAAATTTTGGATAGCAACATTTTTTATATTTTTTCCCACTGCCACAAGGACAAGGATCATTCCGACCAACCTTTGTTTTAGAAACTTTAAATTTTGCTGATTCAGTTTCAAAGAAAGAAGGTTGAGTTTTTTCAACTGAAACTTTGAAAATTGAATAGACAACCTGTTTTTTAATAGAATCTAAAAGTTGATGAAACTTATAATATGCTTCTTTTTTATATTCTACTAAAGGATCTCTTTGGCCATAAGCCCTTAAACCAATTCCACCTTTTAAATTCTCCATTGTTTCTAAATGAAAAACCCAAAAAACATCAATTGAACGTAAAACAATCATTTTTTCAACTTGTCGGATCAATTTTTCATCACCAATTTTCTTTTCTAAATCTTGATAGGCTTTTTTTGCTAAATCAAATAGATATTCAATAAGCATCGTTCTAGCCCAAGCATCTTCTTCACGAGTTCCTGCTTTAGCTCTAATTTTTTCAAATTTTTCTTTAAAGTCAGGAGGTAAAGGAAAAATAGTAGAAATTACTTCGCCAATTTCTTTTAAATCCCATTTTTTTTCATAATCGTGAGCAGTATGAAAAGCAACAACTTTTTCAATTTCTTCCTTAATCATCTCAAGAATTTTTTCTTTTGTGTTTTCTCCTTTTAAAATTTCTCTTCTTAAACGATAAATTGCTTCTCGATGTTTATTTAAAACATCATCATACTCAAGTAAATGTTTTCTTATTTCAAAATTGTATCCTTCAACTTTTTTTTGAGCTTGTTCAATCGCTTTAGAAATTAATTTATTTTCAATTGGTAAATCTAAAGGAAAATGAAACTTTTGCATTAAAAATTTAATTCTTTCACCGCCAAAAATTCGAATTAGGCTATCTTCGGTTGAAACAAAAAATTGTGATGAACCAGGATCACCTTGTCGGCCAGCTCTTCCGCGTAACTGATTATCAATCCGTCGCGATTCGTGTCTTTCTGTACCAATAACATGAAGACCTCCTAACTCAATAACTTTTTTCTGTTCTTTAGGATCAGGTGGATTACCACCAAGGATTATATCAACACCTCGACCAGCCATATTAGTAGCACAAGTAACAGCACCTAATCTACCTGCTTGAGCAATAATTTGTGCCTCCCTTTCATGATTTTTAGCATTAAGGACTTGATGAGGGATTCCTTCTTTTTTTAAAAGTCTACTTAAATATTCATTTTTTTCAATTGAAGTTGTTCCAATCAAAATTGGTTGACCTTTTTTATGTCTTTCTTTTACTTCTCTGACAACTGCTTTAAATTTTGCTTCTTCTGTCGCATAAATTCGATCTGGCAAATCTAATCGAATTAAAGGTTTGTTCGTTGGTATGACAACAACTTCAAGATTATAGATTTTATAAAATTCTTCGGCTTCTGTTGCAGCTGTACCAGTCATTCCAGCTAATTTTTTATACATTCGAAAGTAATTTTGAAAAGTAATAGTCGCCAAAATTTTTGACTCTTTTTTGACTTTGACTCCTTCTTTTGCTTCGATTGCCTGATGAAGCCCTTCGGAGTATCGTCGACCGAACATTAAACGACCAGTAAATTCATCAACAATAATAACTTCACCATTTTTTACAACATAATCACGATCTTTTAAAAATAATGTTTTAGCTCGCAAAGCAGCTGTAATATGGTGATCAAGCTCTATTCCTTTTCTTACTTCTTCAGGATCAGCTGAACCAGCCATTTGCCATGGATCGAAGCCTAAAGCACGAATAATTTTTTTCTGACCTTCCTCTGTTAAAGTCACTGCCTTCATTTTTTCATCTACATTATAATCTTCATTTTCTTTCAAAGGCTTGACAATCTGAGCTAATTTATAATAGAGTTCTGTTGACTCTTCAGCTGGAGATGAAATTATTAATGGTGTTCTTGCTTCATCAATTAAAATTGAATCAACTTCATCAATAATGGCATAATTTAATTCTCTTTGAACTACCTCTTTTAGATCATAGACCATATTGTCGCGGAGATAATCAAAACCAAATTCATTATTAGTTCCATAAGTAATATCAGCTAAATAGGCCTGCTTTCTTGGTACTTCGATTAATTCTTCACCAGAACCTAAATTAGTTTTCCTGCCACCTTCTTTTGGTTGATAAAGATATGCCTTTTCATGGTTTAGAACACCAACTGATAATCCTAAAAGATAATAAATTGGTCCCATCCATTCAACATCACGCCGAGCCAAATAATCATTAACCGTTACTAAATGACAACCTTTTCCTTCCAAAGCATTTAAATAAAGAGGTAAAGTAGCAACTAAAGTTTTTCCTTCACCAGTTTTCATTTCAGCAATCTGACCATAATGAAGAACAATTCCACCTAAAATTTGAACATCAAAATGGCGCAAACCTATAGTTCTTTTTGATGCTTCCCTAACTAAAGCAAATGCTTCAGGTAAAAGACTGTCTAAACTTTCTCCTTTTTTCAATCTCTTTTTAAATTCTTCTGTCTTCTCTTTAAATTTTTCCAGAGGAATTTTCTCAAATTCTTTTTCCAAAGAATTTATTTTTTCTACAATCACTTTAAGTTTTTTCAAATACCTTTGATTAGGATCACCAAATATTTTTAAAAAAAGGTTCATATAATTTAAATAAGTGGTAAACCATTCATTTCTTTTGGCTGAGGAATATTTAAAATCTTTAAAATAGTTGGTGAAACATCGGCTAAAATACCAATTGGCTGAACCAAACTTAAATCAGGCACTTCTTTTTTTTCTTCTTTTAAATGATTAGCAACTAAAATAAAGGGAACAGGGTTTGTTGAGTGTTCTTTATCAACTTCTCCTGTTTGAAGATTAATTAACTCTTCAGCATTTCCATGATCAGCAGTCACAATTGCTAAACCATTCTTTTCTAAAACTTTATTAATAATTTGTCCAAGACAGAAATCAACAGTTTCAATTGCTTTAATTGTTGCTATCATCTCACCAGTATGAGCTACCATATCAGGATTAGCAAAATTAATAAGAATGAAATCATATTTATCTAAATTAAGAAAGGAAATCACCTTTTCTGTTATTTCTTTTGCACTCATTTCTGGCTTCTGATCATAAGAAACAACTCTAGGCGAAGGAATAAGTATCCAATCCTCGCCTGGAAATTTTTCTTCTCTTCCTCCATTGAAAAAATAAGTAACATGAGCATACTTTTCTGTCTCGGCAATATGGAGCTGAGAAAAACCATTCTCAGAAAGAACTCTTGCTAGAGGATATTCTATCTTCTCAGGATAAAAAGCAACTTTTGTTGGCAAACCTTCTTCATATTCAACAAAAGTAACAAAAAATAAATTTTTCAAAATTTTTTTTCTTTGAAAACCATCAAAGTCAGGCAGAACAAATGCTTTAGTTAATTCTCTTGCCCGGTCAGGTCGAAAATTAAAAAAAATTATTCCATCATTATCATCAATCAAAGCAGTTGGCTTTCCATTTTCTAAAATAACAGTTGGCAAAAATTCTTCATCAAAATTTTTCTGAGCATAAGAGTTAGCAATAGCTTGAGAAGGAGAATTTGCTTTTCTTCCTTCACCTTCTGTCATTGCCTTATAAACCATTTCTATTCTCTCCCAATGATTATCTCTATCCATAGCATAAAAACGACCAGCTAATGTAGCAATCTTTCCAGTTTTTAGTTCTTTAATTTTCTCTTGTAATTCTTTAATAAATGAAGAAGCGGAATTATATGGTGTATCTCGACCATCAAGAATAGCATGAATAAAAGTATTTTTTATTTTTTTAATTTGGCAAAGTTGTAATAAAGCAAAAAGATGATCCATTGAAGAATGAACATTCCCTTTTGAAACTAAACCAATAAGATGAAGTTTTGAATTATTTTTTCGAACATGCTTTATAACTTCTAGGAAAGCCTCATTTTTGAAAAAATCACCATCTTTAATTGCCTTATCAATTTTTGGCAAAATTTGATAAACGATTTTGCCAGAACCTAAATTTAAATGACCAACTTCGGAATTTCCTTGCTCACCCCAAGAAAGGCCAACCTCAATTCCAGAAGCAGATAAACTCATTGTTGGATAAGAAGAAATTAATTTAGAAAAATTTGGTGTTTTTGCTAAAGTGATTGCATTACCATGAGAAGGGGGAGCAATCCCCCAACCATCTAAAATTATTAAAACAATAGGTTTTAGCCTATTTATTGATTTATCCATAAAATCTTATTTTTTTATTAAAGAATGACCAGTCATTTCTTTTGGCTTTTCAATTTCCATTAAATCTAGAATTGTTGGACTAACATCAGCTAATATTCCTTTTTTCAATTTTGCTTTTTTATATTTTTTTGAAAATAAAATGAATGGGACAGGATTTTTACTATGGGAAACTAAAATCTCGCCGGTTTTTAAATCAATCATTTCTTCAGCATTACCATGATCGGCAGTAATTAAAACCAAACCATCTTTTTTGCCAACTAAACTGATAATTTTTTTTAAACAAGAATCAACAGTTTTAATCGCTTCAATCGCTGCTTTCAAATTTCCAGTATGGCCAATAATATCTGGATTAGCAAAATTAACAGTGATGAAATCATAATCTTTTTTTATCATTCTTAAAACTGAATTGGTAACTTTTTCAGCACTCATTTTAGGAACTTCTTCATAATGTTCAATTTTTGGTGATTTAATCAAAATTCTTTTTTCACCAGCTATTGGTAAATCATAACCTCCATTGAAAAAATAAGTAACATGAGCATACTTCTCTTTTTCTGAAATATAAACCTGAGAAAAATCTCTTAAAACTTGAACTAAAGAATTTTCTATCTTTCTTGAGGGATAAGCAGTTTTAATTTCTTTACCTAAACCTCGACCAAAATCAGTTAAAGTGACAAAAAATAAATTTTTTAAAATTTTTTTTCTTTTAAATGAATTTTTAGTTATTTTTTCAAAATTTTTAAGAACAAAGGCTTTTGTTAATTGTCTAGCGCGGTCAGATCTTAAATTGAAAAAAATTACTCCATCCTTTTCTTTAATTGGTTGAAAATTATTGTTTATAACTGTTGCTGGAATATATTCATCTGTTAGATTTCTGTTGTAGGCACGAATAATTGCTTCCTCATAAGATTTTGCCTTTTCTCCTTTACCAAGAGTTAAAAGATGGTATGCTTTTTCTGTCCTTGACCATTCATTTTTTCTATCCATCGCATAAAAACGACCAATCAAAGAAGCAATTTTTGCAGAGTTTATCTTTTTCTCTATTTTTTTAATTGCCTTTAAAGCTGAATGTTGTGAAGTATCTCGACCATCAGTAAAAAGATGAAGAAAAATATTCTTGACTCCATTTTTTTCAGCAAGATTAATAAGATTTATTAAATGAGAAGGATTAGCATGAGCAGTAGGAATTTCTGAAATTAAACCGATTAAATGAAGATTAACTTTATTTTTCTTAACATATTGGCAGATTTCAATTAATGTTTTGTTTTTAAAAAATTTTTTGTTTTTGATCTCATTAGAAATTAAAACTGAATCATCTAAAACAATTCTTCCTGCACCTAAATTAAAATGTCCTGCCTCAGAGTTTCCTTCTTGATCTTTTAATAAACCAACTGCTCGACCACTTGCTTCAAGTAAAGTAAAAGGATAATTTTCTTTTAAATAATTAAATGTTGCTGGCTTAGCTAAAAAAACAGCGTTGCCAATTTTTTCCTTTGAATAACCCCAGCCATCTAAAATAACAAGAACAATAGGTTTTTGTCTATTTTTTGTTTTTTTCATATAATTCTTCCTCAATTTCCATTAACCGATTATATTTAGCAATTCTTTCACCTCTTGTTAGACCACCTGCTTTAATAAAATCAGCATTAACTGCTACAGCAAAATCAGCAATAAAAGTATCATTTGTCTCACCTGAACGATGTGAGACTACAATTTTTAAATTTGCTTCTTTAGCAAATTTTAAACATTTGATTGATTCTGATAAAGTACCAATCTGATTTGGTTTAATTACAATACCACTTGCTGAATTAAATTTTATCCCAATTTTTAATCTCTCAAGATTAGTAGTAAATAAATCATCGCCAATAACTAAAATTTCTCTGTTAATTTTTTCTATTTGGTTTTTAAATTCCTGCCAACCAGAAAAATCATTCTCCTCTAATGGATCTTCTAAAAGTCTTAAATGATATTTTTTTATCCAATTTTGATAAATTGAAATTAATTCATTTTTAGATAAATTTTTTTCTTCAAAGAGATAGAATCCTTTTCCATCATAAAAACTTGAAGCAGCACAATCAATTCCTAAATGAAAATCTTGATTTAATTTATAACCTGCTTTTTCTATTGCTTCAATTAAAAATTTAAAACCTTCTTCATTGTTTTTTAAATAAGGAACTAAACCGCCTTCATCGCCAACCGCTTTTGATACATTTCTTTTTGATTTTAAAATATTTCTTAAATGGAAAAATATTTCAGTAGCTATTCTGATTGATTCTTTAATTTTTCTTTCTTTTGGAATAAGGAAAAATTCTTGAATATCCAAATTTGAATCAGCATGTTTTCCGCCATTGATCAGATTAAAAAGAGGAATTGGTAATTGATAGTCAGAAAGATTAAGTTTAAAAATTTCTCTTAGATAAAGATACAAAGGTAGATTAGACGCTTTTGCTCCAGCTTTAGCGCAAACAAGAGAACAAGCAAGTGTCGCATTTGCTCCTAATAAAGATTTATTTTTTGTTCCATCAAGTTCAATAATTTTTTGGTCAATCTCTTCCTGTTTTGTTATCTCAAAACCAAAAAGATTAGGAGAAATTATTTCTTCAATATTTTTACAAGCCTTTAAAACTCCTAAACCATTAAAGCGAGTAGGATCATTGTCGCGCAATTCTAATGCTTCATGGCTACCACAAGAAGCACCAGAAGGAACAGAAGCAGTTTCAAAAATTCCATTATCTAAAAAAATTTTTGCTTCAATAGTTGGATTACCTCGCGAATCTAAAATTTCGCGGGCAATAATCTTTTGAATTTTAGGCATAATTTGCCAATTATAATCCCTTTTCTTGATTATCATCGAAGACAAAAACAGCTGCAGCAACTACTGATGTCCATAAACCATCCTTATCTCCTTCGGCTGTCTGAGTAATATTTGAAGTTCGAATTATTTTTCCACTCATTTTATAAATCTGTTCTCTTTCATCCCAAGCTTTTTCTGGATCAAATTCAATTCCTAAAGTTGAAGCTAACATTGAGGCAGCTAAATCTTCAGCATACTCACCAGCTATACTTTCTTTTTCACCAAAAGAATGATGTTCAGATAAATAGCCGTAAGCGTTTGGATCGGCTGGCCAAGCGCAGCCAATTGAGGCGGCAATTAAGCGATTAGGTTCATTGGTTGAATTTCTAGCTAAGACACAGAAAACAATTTGACCTGGTTTAAGAAATTTCAATCCCTCTTCTTTAGAAATCCTTTTACAGCCTGGCGGTAAAATAGAAGAAACAGAGACTAAATTAAATGGAGAAATTCCAGCATCTTTTAAGGCCAATTCAAATGATTGAAGATAATTTTTGTGTTTGCCAACACCTTTAGTAAAAAATACTTTTGGTGGAATCAAAGAAGATAGGTTCATTTTAATTTATTTAAAAGTGGTTTTATACCAAAAAGGGTTTTGCCTGATAAAAATTCTAACATTGCTCCGCCACCAGTTGAGATAAATACATTATTTTTAATTTTTGATTTTTGTTTGATTAAAGTAATTGTTTCACCTCCACCAATAAAAATTTTTGCTTTCTTGTTTTTAAGAATTTCTTTGACAATTTTTTTTGTGCCAAAATCAAATGGTTTTTCTTCGAAATAACCCATTGGTCCATTCCAAACAATCATTTTAGCAGAAGAAAGATAATTAGTAAATAGTTCTATAGTTGCCTGACCAATATCTAAAATTTTAAAGTCTTTAAATTTATCAAGTTGGTTAAGTTTTAGGTTTTGAATCTTGAATCTTGAATTTTGAATTTTGAATTTTATTTTGACATCGACAGGTAAAATAATTTTTTTATTTTTTAATAATTTCTTTGCTCTGCTTATCATTTCTGGTTCATAAACTGAATCACCGATATTTAATCCTTTTGCTTTTAAAAATGTATTAGCTAAGGCTCCACCAATTAAAATTTTATCAGATAATTTTAACAAATTTTTGATAACTGGTAATTTTGTTGAAATTTTTGCTCCGCCAATTAAAACAATCAAAGGATGCTTCGGTTTTTTTAAAATTTCTGATAAATTTTTTACTTCTTTCTCTAATAAAAAACCGGCATAACTTGGGAGATATTTACCAATAGCTGAGACTGAAGCATGTTTCCGATGGCAAACAGGAAAAGCATCATTGATATAAATTTCAGCTAAATCAGCCAATTGTTTGGCAAAATTTTTATCATTTTTTTGTTCGCCAGGATAAAATCTTAAATTCTCTAACAAAATTGCCTCCCCTGGTTTTAATTTATCTATTTCTTTTTTTACCCTTTCACCTAAACAATCGTCAATAAATTTTAAATTTTTGATTTTGTTTTTTAGATTTTTAAAGACCGGTTTCAAGCTATATTGTTTTTTAACTTTTATTTTTAATTTTTTACTTTTTTCAAGTGGATCGTCAAGATGAGAAATCAAAATTATTTTTGCTTTCTTTTTAATTAAATAAAGAATTGTTGGCAAATGTGCCTTAATTCTTGAATCATCCAAAATTTTTCCATTTTTTATTGGTAAATCAAAATTGACCCTTAATAAAACATTTTTGTTTTTAAGATTTAATTTTTTTATATTTCTCAACCTCAACATACCACTATACTATTTTACGCGGCCGCTGTAAATGGTTTAGTTTAAAATTTTCCTATTTCTTTTACTTTTAAAAATTTAACCTCTTTAGTAAAATTAAGTTTTTTAACTATGTTTTTTAATTCTTTATAGACATCATAAGGAGAAACCCAAATACTTTGTTGAAGTTTTTGAAAGCCTAAATTGTAAAGACAAAACCGAAAGAGATCTCTATCTCTTTTTCTTTTTTCAGGAATATCAAAAATAACCATCAGCCAATAATTATTTGGATCTTTCCTTTTTTTAATCTCCTTAACTTTATTTTTTAGAACTCTCTTTTCACCCTTAGGAGTTAAAAGGTATCCCCTCCCTTGCTTAGTAATCTTTATTTTTAAATATCCATTTTTCTTTAATCGATAAATTGTTGAATAAAGATTTTGTTTCTTTCTTTTTTGAAAATATTTCTCTAACCAAGTCCTAAATGGCCGATATCGAGGGTCATTATCAAGCCAACGATAAAAAGAATGTAAGGTCACCGGCTGGCGAAAAATATCTAAAAAATCAGCAAACAATAAAATTAATTTTTCAGTAAAAGATTGTTTCTTACCCATATAAAAATTTTATCATAAAATAAAATTTAATAAAAACAATCTACTATACTGTTTTGAGCGGCCGCTGGAAATGGTTTAGGTGAGTAGCTTTTTTAGTCCTTTCATTAATGTTGAGAAGATAAAAAATAAAAGGTTTGGTCTTTTGATATAAAATTTTGCTTTTTTTAATTTTTCTAAGAAATCAAACTGATCTGAAAAATTATCCATTTCAATGATTGCTTTATTTATTTCTTTTAAAAGATGGGCATCTGAGCCAACGATTTTTATTTTCTTTTCCTTTTGGGCAAATTCTTCTGCTTTTTTATTGGCTGAATTAAAAAGATTTAAAGCATTGAAAACCTCAATAATATCTATTTGATTAACAATTTTAAAAAGGCTGGATTTTTTCAAACGATTTCGTCTTAAACAATCAAAAGGATGAGGAATAACAACTAATCCTTTTTGTTCTTTTATTTTTTTGACTGTTTCTTCAAGAGAAAGGCCAGCAGGAATTTTTTCTTTTAGAAAAATACCAATGATTTCACCTTGATTAGTCTTTATTTCCTCGCCAGGAATAATTCTTATCTCTTTAAATTTTTTTATTTCTTTTTCTGGAGCTAAATTATTATGGTCAGATAAAATCACAACATCAATTTTATTTTTTTTGGCAAAATCAACAATTTTTTCTAAATTAAGAAAGCTATCTTTTGAATATTGCGAATGGATATGAAAACAAACTTTCATAATTTTAAAAAGAAAAAAATGAAGAGGGCGTGACCTTTATCGCCACCCCTCTTCGCGCCCGGTTTTGACGCTACCGGGAAAACGTTAATTTCTGCTTAGTCACTACATTATCTTGGCAGCAGTACCAATTACTGGGAATTCTTTAATTAAGGTTGAACTCACATCAATATTACCATCATCCCAGATTAAGTCAGATCCACTGATAATCTTTAATTGAATAATTTTATCTGCGCTCATACCAGTAGTATCACCATAAACAGTAAATGTCTTTTCAGCACCAGCGCTTACAACATTGTTAGGTTGAGAAGGAACAACCAAGCTAGAAAGATCCAAGAAAGCAGCAGTGCCTTGTTTCGAATCAGTATTAGAACCAGTAGCTGGATTCTGATTCAAATCAGCTCCATTAAGTTTTTTAGCAACTACTTTAGTGGCGGAATTAACTTGGTGAACAACAACATTGTCTGACCAATCATCACAAGCACCTTGTGAAACACTGATACAATATTGGAAGACATCACCGACTTGTAAGCCATGATTAGCAGCAAAAGTAAGAGTATTACCATTCCGAGTAATATCAGCACTTGTATTTGTCGGTGCCTTGTTTCTTAATCTATAAACAACAGCATTATCACCAGATCTTTTTATCTCAAGATTACCAGTACCAGTAATTGTTTGACCACTGCTCTTGGCGACTGTTAAGGTTAAGGTTTTAAGTGTAACATCATCTTTTTCGTTAGCAGTTACTTTAAATTTCATTACTTCTTCACCATCACCAGCTCTAATTGTGGAAGCAGAGGCAACAGAATTGACAGTTAAAGTGGTACGATACAATGTCATTTGATTGCCATTGCGCTGAGTGCCGGTAATGGTATTATCGCCTGAAACAACACCAACAGCTTGGCCAGAAGCGACACTTACACCAATAGTTGAGGTATCACCAGAAGTAGCACCAGAAGCAGTGCTGGCATATTTAACGCGAACAGATAATGTCTTGTAACCACCTTTTGGCACAACAACGTATGGATTTAAATCAACAACTTTTGTTGCTGAACCAACAGCAAAAGAACCAGTCGCAACTTTAGTGGTACCATCATAAACATTCACTTCAACAATGTTATTTTTATTTGGATAATTGCGGTGGAGAGTCAATTTCTCTAAGCGAATATCTTCATTGTTAGCACCAAAGCGAACGCGTAAAACTTCAGTCTCAGCACTTGAACCACCAACAACATTACCAACTGGAATAATAGCAGAAGCAGGATTATCAGCTGCTAAAGCAGTAGTTAAGGTGCCAGCGAGAGTGATAGTCTGATAGATAGTTGGGTCATTGTTGCTCTTGTCGGGAACCAACACTGGAGTAAGATTAATACCAGGACCATATTCAGCAACAACATCATTAGCCTTAGCAATGGTTATTGCCACATCATCAGCATCGTTATCTGGTAAGGTGGTAGCTAAATCAGCTTTAACAACTAAGGTTTTGCTTGTGTTTTTTGGAATAATCCAGTTTAAACCACTGAAGGTAACAGTAATATCAGAACTTCCAACAACAAGGGTTTTCTTAGCAGTTAAAAGATTTTCTCCATCATAAATACCAATAGCGGTTAAAACATCTCTGGCACCAGAATTTTGGTTTTTATCGCCCTCATTATCGTTAAAACCGTTTCGGTTAGCATCGCGGTAAGCAGTCAACTTAATTGAGGTAACTTTAACATCAGCAGCTTGACCAGCAGTAAAGGTAAAGCCAACCATAGCTGCATCCTGAGTGCCTTTAATATAAGTCTGTCTTGAAGGAGTAGAAGAAACATCAATAGTCAAACTAGCCTCAGTAACAGTCATTGTTTGGCCAGCAACATCACCGGAAGGAACAATGTCAGTGACAGTATCACCATCAAGGGTCTTAGCAACAAAGTTATTAGTACTTGTTAAATCTTTGATGATAGCCTTAATTGTATCATCGCGTTCAGCGTCATTAGTCACATCAATCATTATTTTACCTTGAACGGTTTTACCACCAGGAAGAGTAAAGAGATCAGTAAAGACATTGTTTCCAATTGTGACACTAGATAAAGTACCAACTATATTATTATCAATCACTAAGTCAAGATTGCTAACATCATCAGGAGTAAGATTAGTACCATT
Organism: uncultured Patescibacteria group bacterium; assembly: GCA_938030745.1. Classification (GTDB taxonomy): domain Bacteria; phylum Patescibacteriota; class Patescibacteriia; order UBA2591; family CALHIP01; genus CALHIP01. The sequence continues at coordinate 24,474 of CALHIP010000019.1, forward strand.
AATATTAACAGTGAATTTGCTAACCTCAACTGTTGATTGTGAGGTCAAAGAGAAAGTAGCTAAGACAACATTATTGGTACCTTTTGTCACATTAGCAGCACTTGGACCAGTTAAGGCAAAGGTTATTTGACCAGCCTCAACTGTAGTAGTATTGGATAATGGAGTTGAATCAACTTCTTCAATATAAGAATTATTGCTTCCTCCTAAGGTGTTATCAACGCCTAAATTATAACCATAGGTTTTACCAGTGACTACAACATCAGCTTTGTAGCGGACGTACAAAGTTGCAGTATCACCTCGACGGCCACTAACATCACCTTTAACGGTGAAGGTAGCAGATTCTCCTTTGTTAATATTATAAGGTGTATCTAAGACAAAAACAAAATTAGAGCCGAATTTTTCTGCTGAAGCAATCAAATCACTACCACGATATAATTTCAGATTGTTTAGGATATCACGACCGCTATTGTAAAGAGTGATAGCCTTAAACTGAGCATCTTCAGTGCGATCAACATAAATAGTGAAATTAGCAATTTCTTCATTGACCTCACCAACTTTTCTGGTATAGGAAGCACCATTTGATTCAACATCAAATTTACCAACCGAGATTGTTGAAGTACTCATTACATTACCAGTGACTGGAAGACCACTTACTGAGGTAGCAGTGGAAACAACAGAGGTAATTCCAAGAGCATGATCACCAGAACTGCTATTGGCAATATCAGCAACAAGGGATAAGGTTTTGGTTGTTCCTTTTGGAACAGTGTAGTTGAGGTTAACAAAAATTGCTTCGTTGGTACTAGGATTAATAGTCCGACCAGTGGTTAATCTCTTTGCTCCATCATAAAGATAAACTTTAGAGAGCTCAGAAGAAGAACCAAGGCCGGTTCTTTTCACGGTGATACTATTGATAGTCACATCAGCAGTATTATCAGCTGTGAAATTAACCTTGGTGAAAACAACACCAGTAGCATTAGATGGAACACGAGCTGAAGCTGGAGTATCAAAAGCTAATCTTACAGTCAAACCAGCAGTAGGCGGTGTAATTGGGTGAACACCAACTGCTAAAAGAGCACTTTCTGCACCAGTAATTGGTGTACCTTCAGTAAAGGTCTTGGTTGGTTTAGCAGCTCGAGCAGTGTTGTAGCGGTTAGCAGCTACTGCTGACAAAGTTGAGAATTTTCTGACGGTGTTATTTTCGCCAGTAATTCCGTAACTACCATCAGGTAATTGGACAAAAACTCCTTTTGGATAAACAGTAAGATCTTCAATTAAACTGCCGATTTCATATTTAACTGTATCAATGAAAGCATCAGGAACCCAATAGGTTAATCCCTTACAATCTGTCACTCCAAATAAAGAGTTGTAAACAGAACAACTCTTTATTGGCCTCATTTTCCCATCCTCCATTAAGAAAACTGATCTTGCTTCAAAGTTGCCATAAATGGTTTGCTTATCAGCTCTGAAAGCAGAACCATTTCTGAATTTTGCATAACCAGCAACTGTGTAGGCATCTAAATCAGAACATTGAACAGTTTTAACAACAGAAAAATCAGCAGGATAACCATGGGAAAGATAGACAGAAAGGTAAGGGAAAACTATTAAATTGGTTCCTGAAACAAGATAAACTGCATCCTTGGGAAAACCTTTACAGGCTGTTGTTGCAACAACCAAATCACCGATATCAATTTTTGTTGCCTGGACTTTTAAAGCAGGCACAACTAAGGATAGAAGGAATGATAAAGCAACAAAAGAAGTAATTAGTTTTTTCGACATAATTTTTCTTTATTAATTATATTATTACCCTCCTCGTCGACCTTTATTCCCTGATAAATCAGGGAGCGGTTCAGATCTGTCGACCTTTGTTATTCAGATCCTACCCGCAGGAGGTATATTTTATTCTTTGATTAAATCTGTTTTGAAAGAATTTTCTTCTTTTAAAAGATCAGTTTTAAAATCAGTTGGCTTTTCTAAAGGTTTAATTTTTTCTGATTTTGTTTCTTCTTGGAAAGTTTCTGTTGGCTTAGGCTTAACTTCTTCAACTGGTTTTTCAGAGAAAATTTCTTCAACCTCATTAATTTTTTCTAAAGCCATAACTATATTTTTTTCTTTAATTGCCTCTTTAGTTTCTTTTAAAAGTTTTTCTAAATCTTTTTCAACAATTATTTGGACAATTTTTTTATCATCTAAAATTGGTAAATCACCAATTTCATCTATAATTTTATCAGAAGCAATTTCTTTTTTTAAAGAAACAATTTCTTTTTTAAATTCTTCAGCTGTTTTTTTAATAATTAAAGGAACCTTTGAATCTTTTAAACCAACTTTATTTATCAATTTTTTTGTCTCTTCTAATCTTTTTTCAGCTATTTCAGTTCTTAAAATTGGCTTGTTCTCTTTAGGCGCCAATTTAAAAATTATTTTTTCATAAGTTCTTTTTAAAAGATAGAAATTATCACCGGGTAAACTATTTTTTATTCGAGCAGAAACATTAATTGTACTAAAAATAATCAAAAATAAAACAGTAAGACTAATTAAAACAGGTTTTAGATAAAAATAAAAAGCGGGCTCCATTTTTTTGGTTAAGAATTTTTCTTTAAAATAAGCTAATAAATGGGCCTGGCTTCTTTCTAGCCATTTTGGATCGGCTTTTATTAATCGAGATTTCTTTAAAAGCTTAATAATTTCTTTTTCCCACTTCATATTAAAGAAGACGAAAAAATATTATAATTGTGACATTGCTTGAAGCTGTTGGCGTAATAATTTTAACCCACGATGGGCAATTTGGCGAAGATTGTCTGGCTTTTCATTAGTGATTTTAGCAATTTCTTTAAAAGACATTTCTTCAATAAATCTTAAGATAATTACCTCCCGATAACGATCAGGAATTTTTTTAAGTGCTTCTTCAATTTTGATGAGATCTAATTTTATATCTATTTTTTTATTCAAATCGATATCACTTTGGATCTCCTGATTTAACTCATCAAGTGATAAATCCTGTTTATCTTTTAGTCGATAAAAATCAGTGATTAAATTTCTAGCTGTTTGATATAAAAAACAGCGGAAATCTTTTATCTCGCCACCATTAGCTAAATAGTCTAAAATTTTTAAAAAGACATCGTGAGTTAAATCTTGAGCTTTTTCTAAATTTGAGATTTTAAAATAAATAAAACGAAAAATTTTTTCTCGATACTCAGAACATAAACGAGCAAAGGCGGCTTGATTGCCACGCTTTGCTTGATAAAGAAGTATTTTTTCCTGGATTTTTAACATTTTAAAATTTTAAAAAAATTGATAATTTCTCTTTGAAAAAAAATGCAGTAAAGAAACCAATTAGAATGCCAATAACAAAAGAGACAATAATACTTATTATAATAGTTTTTGGAGAAACTTTTGGCGGTTTTTGGATTAAAGAAAATTCTTTACTTTGATAAAGTTTTTCTAATGCTTTATCTTTTTCTTCAGTTGTAATTTCTTTACGATCAAATCGACTTTCTTTATCTTCGTTGTTTTTTAATTCAACTTTTATTTCTGGCATAATTTTATTTTATCTCCATTTTGCAAAAATTGCTACTAAAATCAAAGCAAATAAAGTAAGGAAAAGATATTTTCTAATAACTTTTGTGGTTAAAATTCCTTCTTTGTTTTTGATTATTAAATTTACCATTAAAAAAAACAGAATTGTCAATCCTAAACCATTGACATAAAAACTTGTCGGTAAAAAATTAAAACTATAAAAAAGTTCTAAAAGAATTAGACCAACAATAAAAAAATAGATTTTTTCTAAATGAATTTTTCTGACTTTAAAAAGAAAATAGAGATTAAACAAAGTAACAAAAAATAATAAAATTAAAGAATAAATGATTGGAAAATTCAAAAATGTTTTGAAAGCAAAAAGAAGGGAGAAAAGAAAGAAACTGATCAATAAAAAAATAGAAAAAGAAAAATTTTCTAAAGAATAGACCGGGTATTTTCTTGGTTCGTATAAAAATCTGAAAATGAGTTCAAAAAAAATAAAAGAAAAAATTGCTAAAAAGAAAATAAAAATAATCTTTAATGTTTGATCTTGAACAAAAAGAAAAAATGGAATAAATAAGAAGATTAAAAGAAAAAAAATTATTAAATAATGCCAGAAGTTTTTTATTTCTTTTCCTAGAAGAATTAAAAGAAAAAATGATGAAAAAAAGAGAGAAAGTGAAAAAAAAATTAGAAAAAAAGTAAAAGAATATTGGAAGAGAAAAACAGCTAATAAAGAGAAAACAAAAATAAGGAATGAAGTAAAGATAGGAAAAAATCTTTTAATAAGTAAAAATGAAATCATATCAAGGTAAAGATTCTAAATTTATCTCTTGCCAGTTATTTTCATTTTCATTAAAACGATAAAGTTTGACTTGATAAGTCTTTTCTTCAGAAGAATAAACATAATCAACGGCAACTTTGCCACCAATTCTTTTTGTTGAGAGAACTTTTTTATCAATTACTTTTGGTCGGCCAATTCTTTCAAGTCTCATTTTCCCTGAAGGTGAAAAGAACTCAATAATTTCTCTCTCACCAAAAATAGGCTGACCAGTTGAAGTTTTTGCTACTTCAATATTTTCTTTTTTTCGATCAACAATACCAAATTTTTCCTCGATCATAAAAATCAAATTTTCCCATCTGTTATCTTGCATATAAATATTATAACAATTTATTTCAATTTATTCAAGAATTGATTAGCTTTTTTAAGAATTTCTTTTGAGTTTTTGAAAGTCAATTTTTCCAATGCTTTTTTATATGGCAACCAGGCAAAATCATGATGTTCAAATGAAAGTTTAATTTTTTTACTCTTTGTCTTAGCTAAAAAAATTGTGTTTTCTTTGAAAATAAGCTGATTTTTTTCTTTAGGTTTATAACCGCGGAAAAAATATCGATAACTTTCTCGAAAACCAGGAATAAATTCTAAATCTTTAATTCCTGTTTCTTCAAAAATTTCTCTTTTTGCTGTTTGGATTTCTGTCTCACCTTTTTCAATTCCTCCTCTTGGAAAATCCCACCAAAATTTTTCTTTTGTTCCATAGCAAATAAGAAGGTATTTTATTTCTCCTTTTTCTTTTCGAAAAATAACTGCTCCAGCTGATTTAATTTTTTTCATAGAAAAGAAATAAGGTAACCTAAAATTCCGCCAACAATAATTGGTGGAAGAGCGGGAAGAGGATGGCGTTCTTCAATAAAATATAAAGTCAAAGTTAAAAGACCTAAAAATGAACCAATGAGAATAAAAATAGAGGAAATTAAACTATAGCGAAGAGCAGAAACTGCAAAAGCCATTGGTAAAGCTAAATCACCGGTACCTAAAAAAATAAACCCTTTTCCTATTTGGATTTCAGAAATTTTTTTCGTTAAATTCTTTGGGTTTTCTGGAATACTAAGAGCTAAAATCAATCGTTGAGAAAGCATTTCTTTAAACATCTTAATCATTGTCCCAGTACCAAAAACCATAATTATGTCATAAATAGCAATAATTATTAAAATAAAAATTATCTGAGAGGGAAAAAGAGCAGCTCCTAGATAGACGCCTGCGCCAGTAATGCAAATAGTTAGTAAAATATTTTGATATAAAACAGTAGGAAAGAAATAAAGTAAAACAAAAGTAAAAATGACTAAGAATAGTGTGATTAAAGAATTTCTTGTCCAGATTAAAAAAACTAATGAGCCGGCGATAAAAATCAAAAAATAAAAAAGAAGCTGAAACGGAAATCTTTTTCTTTTAAAAATTTTTAGAAAAATGAGAATAAATAAAACAGCAGAAATGAAAGAAAGAAAAAACTCTGAAAGGGAAAAGGAAGGAGTAAAAATCCTTGACCGAAATTCTGGTAAAGAAAAAAATCTTAAGCCAGTCAATAATCCAAAACTTTGAATGATCAAAAAACTGATAATCTGGCCTAAAAGTAAATTGAATTTTATTTTTTCCATTTTTCAATTATATCAATTTTAAATTAAAAAATCAAAACTATTGACAAAAAGTTTAAAAATATTATTATAAAATTGGCCCAAAAATTGGGCTAAAAGGAGGTAAAAATGA